>JBKOVQ010000119.1:0-7802 GCA_046723985.1 Actinomycetota bacterium
GCGTGATGCGGTCGACCATCGAGTTCGGGAAGGTGCAGGTCTCGACGTACCGTGCGACCTCTTCGCCGTGCCGCTCCGCGGCTGCCGCGATGGCGGCGCGGGCGACGTCGCCGTTTCCGGGCAGGTTGTCGCAGCTCAGAATCGTCAGCGGCCGGCCGCCGCTCGCGCGGCGCCCGTCGAGACCGGAGACGATCGTCTCGATCGTGGGGTTGCCGTTGGCCGACGAGTAACCGCCTTCGGTGATCGTCATCGAGAGGATCCCCAGCTCCGGATCTGCAACTCGTCGCGTGAACGTGTCAATGTCCCCGGCGGCGAGCGTGTAGTCGAGGATGCTGCCAACGACGCGCGGCTGGGAGCCTTCGCTGTCTCGCTCGATCAGCGTGTAGAGGTGATCCTGCCTGCCGAGAACGTCCGCCATACGGCGGTCGGCGTCGAGCAGCCCGACGCCGCGGATGCCCCAGTCGCCAGCGCCGGCGGCGACCTCGTCGGTGTAGAGCGCCATATGGGCGCGATGGAAGCCGCCCACGCCGAGGTGGAGGATCCGCGGCTCGAGCGCGTCGCGGTCGTAGCGCGGGATCGGCAGGCCGAGTGCTCCGATCGCGTCGAGACTCGATGAACGCAGCGTGATCGGCGGCGAGCTTGTCATCTCAGGCGCTTCCGCCTCTCACAGGGTGACCGTCGCCCGCCTCACCTCCGCCGCGTCGAACAGGTGGACGGCGCCGCGGAGCGTCAGCCGAACGTTCTGGTCGTGCTCGCCGGCGAACGGCGGGTCGACCTTCGCGACGAGCCGTCGCTCCTCGCCCTCGTGGTCGATGACGAGGTGCACGAATACCTCCGAGCCGAGGTCTTCGACAAGGCGGATGCGCGCCGGAATCCGGCCGTCGCCGTCGATGATGATCGTCTCGGGACGGAAGCCGATCGTCGTACGCTCGCCGCCGAGCACATCGCCGATCCGGATCTCTGCGCCCGCGATCTTGACCGCACCGTCGACTGTTACCGGGAGTGTATTCATCGCCGGCGACCCGATGAACCCCGCGACGAAAAGGTTGGTCGGCTGGTGGTACAGCGTCGCCGGCGCGTCGCACTGCTGGAGGTCGCCGTCGCGGAGAACGGCGACCCGATGGCCCATCGTCATCGCCTCGACCTGGTCGTGGGTCACGTACACGGTCGTCACTGCGAGGCGCTGCTGGAGCTCGACGAGCTCGGCGCGCGTTTGAACCCGGAGTTTCGCGTCCAGGTTCGAGAGCGGCTCGTCCATCAGGTAGACCTGCGGCTGGCGAACGATTGCGCGGCCCATCGCCACTCGCTGGCGCTGCCCGCCTGAGAGGTTGCGGGGCTTGCGGTCGAGGTACGGTTCGAGATCGAGCAGCTTCGCGACCGCGCGCACCCGCTTCATGCGCTCCTCCTTCGGTACGCCGTGCTGCTTTAGCGCGAAGCCCATGTTCTGGGCAACGTCGAGGTTCGGGTAGAGCGCGTAGTTCTGGAACACCATCGCGATGTCCCGGTCGCGGGGTCGCACTGACGAGACGTCCTTGCCGCCGATCAGAATGCGACCTGCGTCGAGCGGCTCGAGCCCCGCCAGCATCCGCAGCGCCGTCGACTTGCCGGATCCGGACGGCCCGACGAGAACGAGCAGCTCGCCGTCGTCGACCGAGAGGTCGAGCTTGTCGACCGCAGGCTTCGGCGTCCCGGGATAGAGCCGGGTCGCCTCGTGGTACTGGACGGCAGCCACGAATCAGTCTCCTCTCACTTGAGCGCGCCCATCGAGAGCCCGCGAATCATCCGCTTCTGCGCCAACCAGCCGGCAATGACGACCGGCAGGCACGCGATGATCGACGCCGCCGACAGCTTCGCGAGGAAGTTGCCGCGGGTCGAGACGTTCGACACGACCCACTGCGGTATGGTCGATCCGTTCGCGAAGTTCAGCTGCAGCGCGTAGAAGTACTCGTTCCAGGCGAAGATCAGGCACAAAAGCGCAGTCGCGGCGATGCCCGGCGCCGTGATCGGCACGATCACCTGTCGCAGCTGGTTGACGAGGCTCGTGCCGTCGATCTCGGCCGCCTCGATCAGCTCGCGCGGGACCTCCATGAAAAACGACCGCAGCATCCAGATCGCGAGCGGGAGGTTGATCGCGATGTAGAGGACGATCAGGACGGTGCGGGTGCCGATCAGGTTCCACTTCTGCGCGTACACGTAGATCGGGAAGATCGAGGCGACGATCGGCAGGAACTTGATGGAGATGAAGAAGAAGAGGACGTCTCGCCACTTGTGGATCGGGTGGATCGCGAGCGCGTACGCAGCCGGCAGCGCGAGGAGCAGGACGATCAGCGTCGAGACTACGACCACCACCAGCGAGTTCATGAAGGCCGTCTGCAGCGAGAGCGTGCCGGGGGTCGAATGCGAGACCTCGCTGTAGCGTCCGAAGGTGAGCCCGTGGTGCAGGGTCTGCGCCGCGGCGTCCTGCTCGGTCTTGAAGCTCGTGAACAGGGTCCAGGCGACCGGGAAGATCCAGAGCAGCCCGACGACCCACGCGAGGACGCCGAGCCCGACGGCCATCGCTCGCCGCTCGCCGACCCCGAGTCTCGTCCCGCGCCTCATACCCGCTCCTCGTCCCTGAAGAGGCTCGAGAGGACACGCAGCGCGAACGTCGCGATGATGATCGAGAAGATGACGACGACGATCGCGTAGGCCGACGCGGAGCCGTAGCGGAAGCCGCCGCCGATCGACTCCTGGTAGACGTAGTACGGGACGTTCGTCGATCCCGGGCCGCCGCCCGTCATCACGTCGATGGCATCGAATGCCTGCACGATGTAGATCGAGCCGAGCAGGGCGCCGAGCTCGAGGTACCGCCGAAGGTGCGGCAGCGTGAGCTGGCGGAAGATGCCGAACGCGCTCGCGCCGTCGACATTCGCCGCTTCGATGATGTCCGCCGGCTGGCTCTGCAGCCCGGCGAGCACGATCAACATCATGAACGGCGTCCATTGCCAGACGAGCACCGTGACGATCGACCCGAGCGGGTGGTCGGAGATGAACTGGACCGAGTTGAAGCCGAGGAAGGTCAGCACCTTGTTCAGGACGCCGAAGAGCGACGAGAACATCTGCTGCTTCCAGATCAGCGCCGCGACCACCGGCATCAGCAGGAAGGGCGTGATCAGCAGCGTGCGGATGAGGCCCTGGCCGAAGAACGCTCTGTCGAGCAGGACGGCAAACAGCGTCCCGATGATCAGCGAGAGCAGGACTGCGAGCACAGTCATCTTGACGCTCGTCCACATCGCCTGGCGGAAGAACGGGTCGCTGAAGATCTGCTTGTAGTTGTCGAGCCCGACGAACCTCGTCGGCTCCGGGATCAGCAACTGAGTCTTGTCCTTGAGGTTGGTGAAGCTGTAGTAGATCGAGACGAGAAACGGCAGCTGCGTGATCAGCACCACGTAGAGCAGCGCCGGCAGGAGGGGCAGCCGCCGACGCCACGCTGACGAAAAGGGATCTCCGGTTCTTCCTTTCGTCAGCGCAACGTCGGCGGCTGAGGCGGTCAAGGGAGGGCTACTTGATCGCCTTCGACGCGATTTGCTGACACTGGCTCAACGCTTGCGTGTCGCTCATCGAGCCCGCAATCACGGCCGAGAAGAGTTGTGTGCAACGGTTGCCGACGTCCTGGAACTGGGGAATGCCAACGTATTGCACACCTGGCAGCCCCGGCCGCTTCGTCGTACCCGGGTTGTTGATCGGCGCCGCCGTCATCGCGGCCAGTGTGGTCGCAGCGAACGCCTTGGCAGCGGCCTTGTACTGCGGGATGCGATAGGTCGAGACGCGCGTGCCCGGCGGGATCGCCGCCCAGCCGCCCTTCGTGTGCGTTCCCGCGGCCTTGATGTACTGCGCGCCGGTCGCCCAGGCGATGTACTTCCACGCGTCGGCCGGGTCGGGCGAGCTCTTCGGGATCGCGAGCGCCCAGGTCCAGAGCCAGCCGGAAGACTTGGTCTTGTACACCGGGGCGAAGGCGTAGCCGTTCTTGCCCTTCACCGGGCTGTCCTTGGCCTCGAGTAGACCGGCGGCCACGGTGGCGTCGTACCACATCGCCACCTTTCCAGCCTGGTACTGGGCCAGACATTCGTTGAAGCTCGAGTTGGCGGCGTCCTTCTCGCCGGCGTCCTGCACGAGCTTTGCGTAGAAATCGAGCGCCTCCTTGAACGCCGGCTGATCGACCTGCGCCTTGTCGGGCTGGCCGCTGGGCTTCGCGGACCACCAGGTGCCGCCGAACGTGTTCAGCACCGTGGTGAACGCGGCCCCGAGGTCACCCCAGCCAGGCTTGCCGCGCAGGCAGATGCCTGCCATCGAGGAAGTGTTGATCTTGCGAGCGATCGACGCGAGCTGCTGCCACGTGGGGTGCAGCGGCATCGTGACACCGCTGTTGGCGAGGACGTCCTTGCGGTACATCAGGAACGACGACTCGCCGTAGAACGGCGATGCATACATGTGGCCCTTCGCCGAGAGCGCGTTGCGCACCGCGGGGATCAGGTCGTTGTAGTTGTAGGCCTTGTCGGCCTTCGCCATCGGCGTCAGGTCCTTCAGCAGCCCGGCAACGCCGAACTGCGGCGCCTCGTACGGACCGATCATCACGGCGTCGAACGCCTTGCCGCCTGAGCCGACGTCACGGGTGGTGACCTGCCGCAGCTTGCCCTCGTCGAGGATCGTGTACTTGACCTTGATGCCGGTCTTCGCCGTGAAGAGCGACGGCGTCAGGCCGGCGATGTCCTGCATCTGCGGGTTCGCGACGATGGCGACGCTGATCGTCTTGGCGGTGCCCCTGCCTGATGCGGCCGTCGCGAACATCGCCGCGACCAGGGCTGCTGCGACGGCGAGAGCGATTGCGAGAGTCCTCCGACTACGGACACTCCCGGACCGTGCTTTATGCATGGTGCTGCCTCCTCCTGAGGGGATGACGGTCGGACGGTCGAGCGCGCCTTTGGACGGCGAGCTGCGACGGAGCCCGTAGACGGGCGCGCGCGACCGGCCCAGCAGCTCGGGTCTGCCCATGAGCGCCACGTCGTCGTGGCCAGCGGCTCATGACCCGTCTCACAGACGAGAGGAAGATAACGTTGTCATGACAACGATGTCAAGGGAATAATTTTGTCTGTAGACTCCACTCGTTTCCAGCCGTCGACCTTGCTCGACTTTCGTTGTCAGACTCGGTCACCGATACGAAGCGCCGCCCGACGATGGTCGACGTGGCTGCCCTTGCCGGCGTTGCGGTGAAGACGGTGTCACGTGTCGTCAATTCGGAGCCGGGGGTCAGCGCGGAGCTCGAAGCCAGGGTGAGGCGGGCAATCGAGCAGCTCAACTACCGTCGTGATGCGAATGCGGCCACGCTCCGCCGCCTGGGCCGGAAGACGCAGACGATCGGGCTCGTGCTCGAGGACGTCTCGAACCCGTTCTCGTCGGAGCTCCATCGGGCGGTCGAGGACGCTGCGCGTCAACGCGGTGTCCTCGTCTTCGCCGGCAGCTGCGACGAGGAGCCTGAGCGCGAGCGGGAGCTGATCGGCTCCTTCCGTGAGCGCCGCGTCGACGGGATCATCGTGGTGCCCGCGAGCAACGACCACGCCTACCTCCACGAAGAACGGCGTGCGGGGACTGTGCTCGTCTTCGTCGACCGCCGAGCGAGCCATCTCGACGCCGACAGCGTCGTGTCGGACAACTTCGGCGGCGCGATGCGGGCGGTCGGTCACCTGCTCGAACGCGGTCATCGGCGCATCGGCTTCCTCGGCGACCTCCTCTCGATCTCGACGGCGAAGGAGCGGCTGCGCGGGCATACGCGCGCGCTCGAGTCCTGCGGCGTCGCAGTCGATGAACAGTTGATCCGCACCGGGCTGCGCGACTCCGAAGCGGCCGCGCAGGCGGTCGACGAGATGCTCGCGCTGCCCGAGCCGCCAACTGCTTTCTTCGCCGGACAGAACCTGCTCACCATCGGCGGCGTGCGCGCCCTGCGTCGGGCCGGGCTCGAGCGCGAGGTTGCGCTGGTCGGCTTCGACGACATCTCACTTGCCGACATGCTCGACCCGGCGATCTCGGTCGTCGCCCAGGATCCGCAGGCGCTCGGCCGGGCAGCCGCCGATCAACTCTTTCGCCGTCTGGACGGCGACGCCGCACCCGCCGTCCACCAGGTGATCCCCGTCACGCTGGTCGTCCGCGGCTCCGGTGAGATCCGCCCAAGGAGCTCGAAGACTCCGTGATCGTCATCGGCGGCGAGGCCCTCGTCGATCTCGTCGACGACCATGGGTCGCCGCGTCCCGTGGCGGGCGGCGGCCCCTTTAATACTGCGATTGCCTTCGGGCGCCTGGAGATCACGGTTGGGTTTCTCGGCGCCATCTCGCGCGACGCCTACGGTCAGATGCTTGCCGACCGGCTCGTCAGAGCCGGAGTGGACACGTCGCTCGTCCGGTGGTCGGATGCTCCGACGCCGCACGCGGTCGTGCACCGTCAACACGACGGCAAGAACGAGTACACGTTCCAGCTCAGCGGCACATCGCTCCTCGACATGTCACCCGAGGACATGCCCGTGCTCCCTGAGGAGGCATGGGCGGTTTACGTCGGAACGCTCGCGCTGGCTGTCGACCCTCCGGCGACTGCATACGAGGCGCTCGTCGACCGCGAGGCTGGGCGGCGCCAGATCATCTTCGATCCGAACATCCGGCCAGCGATCTTCGGCGACGCAGCCGCCTACCGCCGCCGCTTCGAGCGACTCGCAGGGGTTGCCGACCTCGTCAAGCTGAGCGAGGACGACGCCGCATGGATCTATCCCGGCCTCTCCGTCGACGAAGTGCTCGATGTGATCCTCGACTTCGGTCCGCGCGTGGTGGCAGTAACCAGAGGCGAGAACGGAGCCGTCGCGGGCTCAGCCTACGGGGGCGTCCAGGTCGCCGGAATCCCGATCATCGTCGCCGACACCGTTGGTGCCGGCGACAGCTTCGGCGCCGCACTTATCGTAGCGCTAGTCGAGAACGGCGCATTCGGCCCCGAGGCGACTCGCGTGCCGGATGAAACGGTGCTTGCACGCGCCGTCTCCTATGCCGTCGCGGCATCGGCGCTTACCTGCACCCGCACGGGCGCCGTGCCGCCGACGCGAGAAGAGATCGACGGTCAGCTTCGCGCGCTCGGCGCGACGGCGACTGACTGAGCTCAATCCGATCAGCCCTTGATCGTCGAGCCTGGAGCCGCTGTGGAGCGTTGGCGAGTGCGTAGGCTGAGGTGATGGCGCGCTTGTATGGGGCGACCGGTGATGGGGTTGTCCGTATGGATGAGACGGGCGACGGCTGGGGGGTGGAGCGGTCTCTGTCTGGGAGCGGTGCGCAGTGTCTGGCGGTCGATGGCGAGGCGGTGTATGCCGGGTTGCGGGCGGGGGGTGTGCGCCGGAGTGTGGATGGTGGCCGGAGCTGGGTCGATTGTGGGTTGCCGGAGGCGGCGGTGTTCTCGGTTGCGGTCAGCGCGGTCGACGGTGCGGTGTATGCGGGGACGGAGCCGAGTCGTCTGTTCCGGAGCGAGGATGGCGGGCGGAGCTGGCGGGAGTTGCAGGCGTTGTTGGAGCTGCCGTCGCGGCCGAGTTGGCGCTTTCCGCCGCGGCCGTGGACGTCGCACGTGCGCTGGATCGCGCCCAGCCCTCACGATGCGGGTCTGCTGTTGGTCGGGATCGAGCTCGGCGGGTTGATGCGCTCGGTTGATGGCGGGGAGAGCTGGGAGGATCACCGTCCGGGTGCGCAGCGGGATGTGCACTCGCTCGCCTGGCATCCTCGGGTGGCGGGCCGGGCGTACGA
>JBKOVQ010000023.1:0-6609 GCA_046723985.1 Actinomycetota bacterium
GCGCAGATGGGAGCGCGTGGTGCGCCGCGGCGGAGGCGGCGGCGAAACGGCTCGGCGTCCGGCTGGACTCCTACCGCGCGGGAACCGACTTTGGCGACGAGTCCGGTGCCGTCGCGACCGCCTACGGCATCGGTGCCGAAGGCGCGGCGCTCGTGCGCCCCGACGGGTTCATCGCGTGGCGCGCCCGCGACGCCGACGGCGACGTCGAGGCGGCGCTCGCGCAGGCCCTGGTCCGCGGCAGCTAGGGACTGTCCCCGAGGGGGACTGTCCCCAAAGAGGCGCTGCGGGGTCAGTCCCTGAGCACGTAGAAACTCCCCATGCGGCTGCGAATCGTCGTCGTCCTCGGCGCACTGTCCGCGTTCGGTCCGCTGTCGATCGACTTCTATCTCCCGGGACTCCCTCGGCTGACGTCCGACTTCGACGCGAGCGCGTCGGCCGGGCAGCTGACGCTGACCGCGTGCCTGCTCGGACTCGCATTTCGGGCAGCTGACGTTCGGGCCGCTGAGCGACCGGTTCGGCCGGCGCCGGCCCCTGATCATTGGGCTAGTCGTCTACTCCGGCGCCTCGCTCGCCTGCGCGGCGGCGCCGGACGTCTGGACGCTGGTCGCGCTGCGCGCGGTCCAGGGCCTGAGCGGATCCTCGGGGATCGTGATCGCCCGCTCGGTCGTGCGCGACCTCCGCTCCGGCGTCGGGGCGGCGCGGGCCTACTCGATGATCCTGCTCGTCGTCGGCGTCGTCCCGCTGCTCGCGCCGATCGTCGGGGGCGCACTCCTTCACACGACCACGTGGCGCGGGCTGTTCGTGATTCTCGGCGTGGTCGACGCGTTCATTCTCGCCGGCGTCCTGGCCTGGCTGCCGGAGACGCTGGCACCCGACCGCCGGCAGCGCAGTGGCGGTACGGCGGCCGGCTTCCTCGAGCTCCTGACCGACCGGATCTTCGTCGCCTACGCCGTCGTACTCGGCCTGAACTTCGCGGCGATGTTCAGCTACATCGCCGGCTCGTCGTTCGTGCTCGAGGACATCTACGGCGTGTCGCCGCAGGAGTACGGCGTGATCTTCGGCGTCAACGCACTCGGGATCGTCGCCGCCTCACAGCTGAACCGGACCCTGGTCGCGCGGGCGTCGCCCGAGCGGATGCTGCTCGCCGGCGTCTGCGCCGGGACAACGGCCGGCGCCGCACTGCTCGTTGTCGTCCTCGCCGGCGGGATCGGCCTGCCGGGGATCCTGCCGTGCCTGTTCGTGTGCGTCTCGTCGGTCGGCCTCGTGATCCCGAACGCGACCGCGCTGGCGCTAACCGACTACCCTCACGCGGCCGGGAGCGCGGCCGCAGTCCTCGGAACCGCACAGTTCGTCTTCGGCGGCGCCGCCGCACCGCTCGTCGGCATCGCCGGCCGCGACACCGCCGTCCCCATGGCACTGCTGATGGCCCTCTTCGGGGCCGGCGCGCTCGTCGCCCTGGCGCTTGCGCACCAGATTCGCCGGCCGCGGGTAATCCCGCTGCCGGCGGAACGCTGAGGGATCAGCTGACCTGGGAGGGCTCGATGTTCTGGTTCAGGCGGAAGACGTTCGTCGGGTCGTACTCGTCCTTGAGCGCGACGAGCCGGTCGTACGTCTCCGGGGCGTAGAGGTCGGCGGCGTTCGCGTCGCCCTGGAAGTTGCTGTAAGCGCGTCCGGTCGAAGCGTCCGACCCCGCGTCGACCACCGACCGCGCCCATTCGACGTGCGCGTCCGTGGCGCTGTCGTCGGCCCAGCCTGTAACAGCGTTCAGGACGAACGGCATCGAACGCTCCGGGAACGCGGTCTCGCCCTCCCCCACCCGGGCAACCGCGCCGCCCATCTGGTGCACGTGGATCTCGCACTGCGGGCCGGGAGAGTCCAGGTGGATCCGGCTGAACGCTTCGATCAGCTCGTCGTCGAGGCTGCCCAGGTTCGTCGACTTGAAGTACGCGTGGATGCCCTTCGCCCAGAGCGGGTCGATGAGCGACTGGATCATCGTGTACGGCATCGGGCCGAGCAGGTCGGCGATCGGCTCTGCGACCTCCCGAAACTCGCGTACGAGCGCCTCGCCTTCCTCCACCGGCCCGGCGGAGACGGCGATGAGCGCAGCGACCTTCCGACCGTGCCACTCCTCCGGGATCACCGGCAGCGGCGGCGCCGTGGTCAGGTTCATCAGCGCGGTAACGTCGTCCTGCGCGCCCGGTGCCCACTCCCGGAACAGCCGGAGCAGCGCAGCCGCGTCGTCTGCGGGGTAGAAGATCGGCCCGGCGTAGACGATCGGCCCGACGGAATGCAGCTCGAACTCGAACTGCGTGACGATCCCGAAGTTACCGCCGCCGCCACGCAGGCCCCAGAGCAGGTCCGCGTTCTCGGTCTCGCTGACGTGGATCACCTGGCCGGCGGCGGTGACGGCGTCGGCGCCGACGAGGTTGTCGCAGGCGAGGCCGTGCTTGCGCATCAGCCAGCCGATCCCGCCGCCGAGCGTGAAGCCGGCGACACCGGTGGTCGAGATCAGGCCGCCGGTCGTCGCCAGCCCATACGCCTGGGTCTCGTGGTCGACGTCGGCCCAGACCGCGCCGCCGCCGACGTACGCGCGACGCGCCGTCGCGTCGACCCGTACGCCGTTCATCGGCGAGAGGTCGACGACGAGGCCGCCGTCGCAGGTGGAGAAGCCGGCGATGCTGTGTCCGCCGCCGCGAACCGCGATCGGGAGATCCTTGGCGCGTGCGAACCCGACCGCCGCGATCACGTCCGCCGCCCCGCGACAGGGGACGATCAGGGCAGGCCTGTCTTCCTCCTTCTCGTCGGGTGTGCGAGAAGGTGTACTCGGGCGCTCTTTGCGGCCGCTTAGCGGCGGATTTGCAGCGAGCGAATGCGCTCGTCGACGGCGGCGACGCCGATCGAATCCTGCTTCGCCGCGTAGCGTTCCCTGGCCTCCCCGAGCAGTGCGACGGCGCGCTGCTCGTCGTCCCGGAGCACGGCGACCTCCGCGAGCGCGGCGAACGTGTGCGCGTTCCAGCGCTCCAGCTGGGTCTCTCCGAGCACGGTTCGAGCCTCCTCCAGTGCCGCTTCCGCCGGCTCGATCCAACCGCGTTCGATCTCGAGCTCGGCAGTCCGGAACAGCGCCGTCACCAGTCCCCAGCGGTCGCCGGCGCGCCGGAACATGCTGCGCGCCTCATCCAACCGGCGCTCCGCGTTCTCGTAGTCGCCTGTGTCGGTGTCGATCAGGGCCAGGCCGGACAGGACGAGCCCGATGCCGCGCCGGTCGTTCAGGTCGCGCCGGAATGCGAGCGCCTGCTCCAGACAGGCACGCGCGTCCTCCGGCGCGCCCTGGGCGAGGTGGAGGAAGGCGCGGCGGACGAGCACGTCGGTCTGCCCACGCTCGTCGCCCGCGTGAAGCGCCCGCTGCTCTCGTCGAGCAGCGCACGAGCCTGATCGAAGTCTCCGCGCACCCGGGCGAGACCGGCCTGGTTCACGATCGCATAGGAGAGGGCGGCGTCGCACGAGACCTCGACGAACGGCTGGAGGGACTCCTCGAGCACGACCCGGGAGCCGGGGCGCCCGTTCACGCCGGGGAGCCGCGTCTCGGACATGTTCGCGGGGGATGGAATGTGCTCGGAGCGGTCATCCAGCCGCCGGAGAACCTCGATGGCCTCCGACACGAGCTCCTCCGCGCCCTCCGGATCGCCGGTGAACCAATGGGCGACGCCGAGCGCGTAGACCCCGATCGCCTCGGCGGCGGCAAACCCCTCTCGTCGCGCAAGCATAAGCGCCTGCTCGATCCAGTCGAACGCGTCCCCGACGTCGTAGGTGATCGCGAAGCCGCCGAGGAAGTGGAGCGCACGCCATTCGGCCTCCAGGTCGCCGACCTCGACCGCGACGTCGAGGCTCTCCCGCGCGTGCGCGATGCCCGCGGCGAGGACACCGCCCCGCCCCTCGAGCGCGGCCACGGCCAGCAGCGCCTCCGCGCGCAGGACCGTCCGCGCCGGAGCGGCTGCCAGGGCGGACTCAAACCTCCTGGACGCCTCGACCAGGTCGATGCGCCGGAGCCAGAACGTCCACAGGGCGACGCAGAGCCGCAACGCGTCCTCGGGCTTCCGGGCGAGCAGGGTGTCGAGCGCCGCGAGCAGGTTCGCCGTCTCGTAGTCGAGCTCGCGCAGGTCGCGCTTGCGCTCCGCCAGGACGAGGGCCCACTTCGCCTGTCGATCGGCCAGCGCCGAGTCCTCCCCCGCCTCGACGAGCCGGTCGCGCGCGTACAGCCGCACCGTCTCGAGCAGCCGGTAACGGCGCTGCTGCCCCGCATCCATCGGCGCGACGAGGGACTTCTCCACCAGCCGGGCAAGGGCGTCGACGACTTCCGAGCGTTCGAGGCCGTCGCCCGCGCAGACCTCCTCCACCGCGTCGAGATCGAAGCCGCCGGCGAAGACGGCGAGCCGCCGGAAGAGAAGCTGCTCGTCGAGCTCGAGCAGGTCGTGGCTCCACTGGAGCGTCGCGAGCAGCGTCTGCTGCCGCGTCGGCGCGGCGTGACTTCCGGCCCGCAGGACGCGAAACCGGTCGTCCAACCGCTCCGCGACCACGCCCGGGCCGAGGGCGCCGAGCCGGGCCGCGGCGAGCTCGAGCGCGAGCGGCAGGCCGTCGAGCCGGACGCAGATCCTGGCGACGTCGGCGGCGTTCTCCTCGTCGATGACGAACGGCGCCGCGGCCGCCGCCCTGTCGACGAACAGGCGGACGGCCTCGTATTGGAGGAGCTCGTCGGGGGCCAACGCCGCGTCCGGGTCCGGGATCGTCAGCGACGGAACCCGGAACACGACCTCGCCGGGGACGCGCAGCGGCTCACGGCTGGTCGCGACGATCGTCACGTCGGAAGCGGCCCGCAGCAGCACGTCGACGACGGTCGCGGCCGCCGCCAGCACGTGCTCGCAGTTGTCGACCACGAGCAGCACCGTGCGCGGGGCGAGGAAGTCGGCGAGCGTCTCCGTCGGCGACCGGCCGGGAAGGGCGCGGACGTCCAGCGCCGCCGCGACCGCGTCCGGGACGAGCCTCGGATCCGCGACCGCCGCGAGCTCGACCAACGCGGCGCCGTCGGCGTACGACGCCTCGGCGCCGCGGGCCAGCTCCAGCGCGAGTCTCGTCTTCCCGGCGCCGCCCGTCCCCGCGAGCGTGAGCAGCCTCGTGCCGGCGAGCAGCGATCTCAGCTCGGCGAGCTCGTGCTCGCGGCCGACGAACGAGCTGGCGTCGGCGGGAAGACTCGAGAGCCGGTCGGGCGAGCCCAACGCCGATAGCTCCTCGGCCAGCGCGTCGTGGATTTCGGCGAGCTCGTCGCGCCGCCCGATCGCCCTGTCGTCGTAGCGGTTCTCGGGCAGCAGCTCGCCGCCGTACAGCGCGAGCGCGACTCGGCAGGTGGCCGGCGTCCGCGCACGGAGCGCGTCGTCCGCAGCCTGCTCGAACCGGTCGACGTCGACCTCCACCCCGTCAGCCAGCGCGATCAGATCGTCGCGGACATCGATCACGTCCGCCCCGAGCGCACGGCGGGCGGCGTGCACCACCTGGTTGAGGTTGTTCGCCGCTGCATCGGGACTCCGGTTCGGCCACAGCACGTCCATCGCCTGCTCGCGGTGCAAACGCCGGCCGGGCGCGAGCGCGAGCAGCTTCACCAGCTCGCGCGCCTTCTTCAGGCGCCAGGCGCTCTCCGGCACGGCGTCGCCGTCCACGGTCGCGCCGAACCCCCAAGCAGCGTGATCGTCACGTTCGACACCGCCTGAGCATGACGCACCGGGTACCGTTCTGGACTGCCCAGTTTTCCCAAGCGAAGGAGGAATCGATGCGAAAGGGCGGACTAGCCGCCGCGCTGATCGTCGCCGTGCTCTTCCTGGCCGTGACTGCGGCCGGATGGAGCGCGACCGGCACTCACGGCAGCGCTCAGGCGGGCACCATCACCTTCTGTACCGACGCAACGTATCCGCCCGAGGAGTTCTTCCAGGGCTCGAAGATCGTCGGCTCGGACATCGACATCGGCACCGAAGTCGCCAAGCGCGTCGGTATGAAGGCGTCGTTCAAGAACACCGGCTTCGACGCGATCATCGCCGCCCTGCTGGCGAAGAAGTGCAACGCCATCATCAGCGGGATGAACGACACGCCCGAACGCCGCAAGCAGGTCGCCTTCGTCGTCTACATCAGGGTCGGCCAAGCCGTGATGGTCCGAGCAGGCAACCCGAAGCACATCACGACGGTCGCCGCTCTTTCGGGACGGAGCATCTCGGTCGAGGTCGGGACCACGAACAAGGACTTCCTCGACGCGCAGAGCAAGCTCCTGCAGAAGCGCGGGAAGAAGCCGATCAAGGTCGTCACCTTCCCCAAGGACACAGACGCAGCCTCGGCGCTGAAGACCGGCAAGGTCGACGCCTACTTCGGCGATTCACCGGTCGTCGCGTACTACATCGAGAAGGATCCGAAGTCGTTTGCGTTCGGCGTCAACCCCGTCGCTCCGATCCCGGTCGGAATGGCTTTTCGCAAGGGTGACCCGCTGATCCCGAAGGTGCGGAAGGCCGTCGCCTCGATGTACGCCGACGGGACGATGCTGCGGATCCTGAACAAGTGGAAGATGGGCGGCAC
>JBKOVQ010000276.1:0-10236 GCA_046723985.1 Actinomycetota bacterium
TAGATCTCGACCTTGACGATTCCGTCGACGACGCGAACCGGATACACCGACACCGGCTCGTAGGCCGGCAGCGTCAGAGCCTCGCCGCTGCGGATGTCGAAGTTCGCACCGTGGCGGGGGCAGATGACCACCCCCGTCTCCGGGTCGTACTCGCCCTCGCAGAGCGGCCCCTCGTCGTGGGAGCAGCGATCCTCGATCGCGTAGTACGTCCCGTCGAGGTTATAGACGCCGACCGAGACGAGCCCGGCCGTGACGATCTTCATCTCGCCCGGCGGAAGTTCCTCGACCGGGCACACGTCGAGCTCTGGCACTACGTGAGCTCGATCTCGTCCAGCTCGGCCAAGCCCTCCGGCAGTGGCGTGCCCTTCCCCTTGTGCAATGCGACCTTGAGCGTGGTCAGGCCGAGGATCGCGCACTTGAGCCGGACCGGAGTCAGCGGGATCCCGATCTCCTCCAGCAGGTCCTCCTTCGGCATCGCCGCCACCTCGCTGGCCTTTCGCCCCTTCACCATCTCGGTGAGCATCGAGGTCGCCGCCTGCGAGATCGCGCAGCCGCGTCCCGAGAACCTGACGTCGTCGATCGTGTCCCCGTCGTCGCCGAAGGCGACGTAGATCGAGACCTCGTCGCCGCACAGCGGGTTCTGCCCCTCGGCCTGCGCATCGGCGTCCTCCAGCACGCCGTGGCCACGCGGGTTCTTGTAGTGATCGAGGATGACCTCTCTATAGAGCTGATCGAACTCGCTCACGAGCCCAGCACGTCCTTGACCTTCCTGAGGGCCTCGACCAGCCGGTCGATCTCCTCCGGAACGGTGTACAGGTAGAAGCTCGCGCGGTTCGTCGCCGCCACGCCGAGTCGCGTCATCAAGGGTTGGCAGCAGTGGTGGCCGGCCCGGATCGCGATTCCTTCCCAGTCGAGCACCTGGGCGACGTCGTGCGGATGGACGCCGTCGACGTTGAACGAGACCAGCCCCACGCGCCGGTCCGGCGGCGGCCCGTAGACGGTCACGAACGGCAGCTCCGCGAGCTGCTCGAGGGCGTACTCCGCCAGCTCGTGCTCGTGCTGCTCGATCGCTTCGAGCCCGACCGCCCCGAGGTAGTCGATCGCGACGCCGAGCCCGTAAGCCTCCGCGATCGCGGGTGTCCCGGCCTCGAACTTGTACGGCAGCTCGTTCCAGAGCGTCTCGTCCACCTTGACCGAGCGGATCATCGAGCCGCCGTAGTTGAAAGGCGACATCGCCTCCAGCAGTTCCCGCCGGCCCCAGAGCACGCCGACGCCTGTGGGGCCGCACATCTTGTGGGAGGAGAAGGCGACGAAGTCGGCGCCGAGCGTCTGCACGTCGATGCGACGGTGCGGGGCCGCCTGGGCGGCGTCGACGACCATGATCGCGCCCTGGTCGTGCGCCCACGCGGCGAGCTTCTCGATCGGGTTGATCGTGCCCAGCGAGTTCGAGACGAGGTTCGCAGCGACGACCTTGACGTTGCCGCCGGCCGCGACCTCGTCGAGCAGGTCCATCCGCAGCTCGCCCCGGTCGTCGATCGGGATCATCCGGAACTCTGCGCCGGTCCGCTTCGCGATCTGCTGCCAGGGAACGAAGTTCGAGTGGTGCTCGAGCTCGGTGACGATCGCCAGATCGCCCGGGCCGAGGTTGTCCAGCCCCCACGCGTACGCCACGAGGTTCAGGCCCTCGGTCGCCTGTCGGACGAAGATCACCTCGCGCGTGGACGGTGCGTTCACGAACGCGCGCACCTTCTCGCGGGCGCCCTCGTAGCCCTCAGTCGCCCGCTCGGAGAGCGTGTAGACGCCGCGGTGAACGTTCGAGTACGAGGACTCGTAGAACTCCCGCATCGCGCCGAGCACCTGGCGCGGCTTCTGCGAGGTGACCGCGGAGTCGAGGAAGGCGAGCGGCTTGCCGTGGATCAGCTGCTCGAAGACGGGGAAATCGGCGCGCAGCTTGTGCGCGTCGAGCGTGGGCTGTGCGGTGACCGCCATCGATCCAATCGTACAGACCGGCCTGCTACCGGCCGTGCGGGTTTCTTCGCTTGCAGAGATGGGGAATGCAGCGAACAGAGATGCGCCCGAGCAGTGCGACCACCCGGACCCGAGCGCGCACGAACGGCTCGCGGCCCAGGGCGCAGGCCGAGGCGGCGCTGCGGGCACCGGTGGACGCAGACGCGTCGGAGACGAGCCGCCAGATTCTCCAGAACCTCGAGCAAGTCGTCCGAGGGAAGCACCACGAGCTCAGGCTCGTGCTCGCGGCCATCGCGAGCGGCGGCCACGTCCTGATCGAGGACGTCCCGGGGACCGCGAAAACAGTGCTCGCGCGGGCGCTGGCCCAGAGCATCCGCGGCGCCGCCGTCGCCCGCGTCCAGTGCACGCCGGACCTCCAGCCCACCGACGTGACCGGGCTCTCGACCTACAACCAGAAGACGCGCGACTTCGAGTTCCGGCCCGGGCCGATCTTCGCCAACGTCGTACTGGTCGACGAGATCAACCGGGCGATGCCGAAGACGCAGTCGGCGCTCCTCGAGGCGATGGCCGAGACCCAGGTGACCGTGGACGGGGTCACGCGGCCCCTGCCGCAGCCGTTCGTCCTGCTCGCCACAGACAACCCGATCGAGCACGACGGGACGTTCCCACTCCCGGAGGCACAGCTCGACCGCTTCTTCATGCGTATTTCGCTCGGCTACCCGAGCCCGGACGACGAGCTCGAGATCCTCCGCGACCAGCAGCACGAGCACCCCCTCGCCTCCCTCGGCCCCGTCGTGTCGGCGGCGGCGGTCCGTGCACTCAGATCGGCGGTCGCCCAGGTCTACGCCGACGAGCTGATCCAGCGCTGGATCGTCGGCCTCGTCGGCGCGACCCGGCAGCTGGACACGATCGCCCTCAGCGCCTCCGTCCGCGGCTCGCTGGCGCTCGAGCGGGCGGTTCGCGCCTGGGCGCTGCTCGAGGGGCGGATGTACGTCGTCCCGGCCGACGTCGAGCTGCTCTTCCTCCCGGTGATCGCGCACCGCATCGTCTTCGCGCCCTCCCACCTCGCCACGATCCGGAAACTGGGGCGCGAGGAAGCGCTCCGGCAACTCTGGGAATGCTGCCTCGAGCTCGCACCGCGGCCCCAGGCTCTCTGAGCGGCGACCCGGTCGTCCCGCTCGTCCCCCGGCGGCGGATCGCGGGCCTCCCGTACGGCGACACGCGCTCGGTCCGCCGCGGCGGTGCGTTCGACCTGATCGGCTCGCGGCCGTACCGGCCGGGCGACGACCCGCGCTGGATCGATCGGCACGCGTCCGCACGCCTCTCGTCGGTGAGCGACCAGGAGGAGCTGGTCGTCCGCGAGCATCACGCGGACGAGCGGCTCACGGTCGCGTTCACCGTCGACCAGAGCCCGACGATGAACCTCCATCCGCCCGGCCTGCCCTGGCTGCACAAGCCCGCGGCGGTCGCCGAGCTCGAGCAGATCGTCGCCGCCAGCGCCCAGCGCAACCGGTCCCGGCTCGTCCGGCTGGGCACGCTCCCGATCGACGAGGCGCCGATCGCACTCGGGACCGGCAGCATCGTCTTCCTCGTCTCGGACTTCCTCTCGTTCCCGCCGGACGAGGCCTGGGACGACGCCTTCGCCCGCGGGTGGGATGTCGTTCCGGTCGTGCTCCAGGACCCGACCTGGGAACAGAGCTTCCCGGACATCTCCGGGATCTGCGTCCCGCTCGCCGACCCGAACGGACGGCTCCGGCCCGCGCTCCTGACCAAGCGTGAGGCCGTGCGGCGGCGCGACGAGAACGAGGCCCGCTTCGCAGCCATCGTCGAGCGGCTCGAGGACCTCGGACTCGAGCCGGTTCCGCTCGGAACCTCCGACCCTGACGCCGTGCTGGAAGCCCTGCTCGCGTGGGCAGCCATGCGCCGGACCGCACTCGCATGGAGCGCCTGAGCGACTGGCGCGCAGCCGCCTGGCTCGCGTTCTGCCTCGCCGCGATCGCGGCGACGGCGGCCCTGCTCGTACCGGCGGGCACCAAGCACCACTCGGCGCCGCCCACGAAGCCGACGGTCAACGCCACGCTCGTCCCACGCACGCATCTGTTCGGGCAACCGGTGACTGCGACGCTCGAGGTGCCCGCCGGGCTGTCGGTGAAGGCCGGGTTCGCTCCCTACCGGGTGGTCAGCCGCTCGGTGACGAAGCACGGCCGCGACATCCGCTACCGCTTCGTGATCGACTGCCTCAGCTCCCGCTGCGTCGGCACCCCCGGCGCCGAGCGCGAGATCCGCCTGCCGCCGGTGACGATCGGGCTGCCCCGCGGCAAGTCGTTCGTCGGCTACTGGCCCCCGCTTCGGCAGGCCTCACGCCTGGCGCCCGACGATCTCGCCTCCCCGATGCTGCGCGGCGACCTGACCGAGCCGGACCGCGTGCCCACCAACGACCACCGGACGATGGTGGGGATCCTCCTCGCCGTCGGCGCCGCGCTGGCGCTCGCCGCGGCCGCACTGGTCGGCCTGCGGCGGCTCGCCTGGCGCCCTTCGCCGTTCTGGACCGAGACCGCCCGCAAGGAGCCCTCCGACCTGGAGTACGCGCTGCTCGTCACCAGACTCGCGGCCGGCGGAGACGCCGGCGAGCGCCGCGAGGCGCTGGAGTCGCTCGCCGTGGCGCTCGAGCGGCGAGGCCTCGACGAGCTCGCCCGCGAGGCCCGCAACATCGCCTGGTCACCGCGGCAGCCGGCCGGGGAGTCGGTGCGCCGCCTGGCCGAGGCGGCACAGCGGCGCGCGAAGAAGGTGCCCGCATGAGCACCCGCACGATCCCGATCGCCGACGCGGCTCTGCTCGGCCGCGCCGCGCTCCGGGAACAGCGGGTCCGGGCCGCGCTCGCGCTCGCTGCGCTCCTGCTGATCGCCACCGCGATCCTGCTCGCCGCACGCAGCCCCGGGCCAGCTCCGGCCGCGGCCGGCAGCGGCGGCAGCCCGGTCACCGAGGTCGTCCTCGACGTGTCCGGGAGCGTCGGCGAATCGGAGTCCGACTTCGCCGGCAGGGTGCTTGCGCGCATCGGCCACGGCGGCGGCCGGGTCGGGCTCGTGCTCTTCTCCGATTCGGCCGAGGAGGCGCTGCCGCCGGGAACTCCGGCCACACAGCTCCTCCCGTTCGCGCGCAGCTTCACTCCGCCGAAGAAGCGCGGCGAGCCGCTTGCATACCGGCAGCTCTCCGAAACCAACCCGTGGCATCCGAGCTTCAGCGGCGGCACCCGGATCTCCGCCGGCCTGGCGACCGCAGGGGCCGCGCTTCGGCGCGAGCGCATGCACGGAACGGCGCTCCTGATCAGCGACCTCGGCGACGCTCCGAGCGACCTTCGGAAGCTCAGAGAGGAGCTCCTGCGCCTCGACCGGACGGGGATCGGGCTGAAGATTCTGCCCCTCCCGAACGCCTTCTCGATCGACGTGAAGTGGTTCCGGCGACTCGCCGGGCCGGAGGGGTTCGCCCACCCGCTGCCCGCAGCCGTCCGGCCGGCCCCTGTCAAGCGCGGCCCTGCGGCCTTCCCGCTGGCGCTCGCCGGGGTCGCCGCTCTGCTCGCACTCGTCCTCGCTGCGCACGAGCTCGCCGCGCGGCCGCTTCGCTGGGGGAGCGCGTCGTGAGGCGCGCGCTCGCGATCGGCGCGCTGCTCGCGGTGGCGGGCGTCTGCGGCTTCCTCGCATACGACGCCTTTTCGCCACAGCCGCCGGTCCGGGACCCGTGGGCGCAGGCCGCGGCGACGGCGCGGCTGGCCGAGCGGACGAAGGGCCAGCTGCCGGCGATCAGGGTGCGCGAGCAGGCGGCGCTACTCTTCCTCGAGGTCGCCGCGTCGGGGCCGCCGGATCTGCGTTCACGCGCGGAGATGCTCGCCGGCCTGCTCCGCGTGCGCAATGCGACGGCCGACCCGACACAGACCCGGGAGCTGCTGGTCGGCGCGACCGCATCGCTGCGGAAGGCGATCCGGCTCGATCGGGCAAACGACGACGCTGCTTACGACCTCGAGCTCCTGCTCGCCCAGGGCCTCGCCACGGGGCACCCGATCCGGCAGGGGGCCGGATCGAAGCCGAACCACAAGCGCGCCAGCAGGCCCGCCGCCGGTGAGCCGGGGACCGGCTACTGATGCTCGAGTTCCTCACGCCCCTCGGCTGGCTCGTCGCCTGCGCCGCGCTGGTTCCGGTGGGCGCCGCGGTCCTCCGCGCACGGCGTGACGACCGCGTCAGAGCACTGCTGGATCTGCGGCCGCCGGGGCTCGGCGCCGTCGTCGCGACCTCGCTCGCGGCCGTTCTGGCAATCGCGTTACTCGCGGCGGCCGCCGCCCGGCCGGCGGTCCGCACCGGCTCGGCGGAGCGGGTGCGAACGGACGCACAGGTCTACCTCGTCCTCGATGTCAGCCGCTCGATGCTGGCACGGCGTCCGCGCGGCGCGACCCGTTTCGAGCGGGAGCGGAAGGCCGCAGAGCGGATCGCGGCGGCTCTGGGCGACATTCCGGTCGGGGTCGTCTCGCTCACCGACCGGCCGCTGCCGCACCTCTTCCCGACGGCCGACCGCGCGGTCGTCGCTTCGGTCCTCGAACGCGCGCTCGGCATCCAGCGTCCTCCCCCCGAGGCGGGCACGAAGCTGGCAGGACGCGCGACAGCGTTCGACCCGCTGGTCCAGCTCGGGCTGGCGGGCTACTTCACCGCGCGCGCCACGCACCGCCTGGCGATCCTGCTCACGGACGGCGAGAGCACGCTGTACTCGCCGGAAGCCGTCGCCAGGCAGCTCGCGGCTGCGCATATCGGAGTCCTCGTCGTGCGCTTCTGGCACCCGGACGAGCGCGTGTACACGAACGGGCGGATCGAGCGGTACCGCCCCGACCCGGGCTCGCTCCGCCCGCTCGAGCACCTGACCGCGACCAGCGCCGGACTCTACGACGAGGGCCAGCTCCCGAGGGCGATGAAGGCGGCGCGGGAGTGGCTCGGCCGCGGCCGCACGGCGACCATCGGCCGGCCGGGGCGGCTCGAGCTGGCCCCCTACACGGCATTCGCGGCGCTCCTGCCCGTCGCCTTCCTGATCTGGCGCCGCAATCGCTAGGCCGATCCGCGGCTGCGCCGCGACTAGCTCTGCGGGATGCGCGCCTCGAGCGCGTCCGCGAGCGCCTCACGCACGGGCTCGAGCTCGATGCGGTCGAGAACGTCCTGGAAGAAGCCGCGCACGATCAGGCGCTCGGCCTCGGAGCGCGAGAGGCCCCGGGACATCAGGTAGAAGAGCTGGTCGCGGTCGACCTGGCCGAGCGTCGCCCCGTGGGTACAGCGGACATCGTTGGCGAGAATCTCGAGGCCGGGGATCGAATCGGCGTGGGCCTGCTCGGACAGAAGCAGGTTCCTGTTCTCCTGGTAGGCATTCGTCTTCTGGGCCTCGTGCTCGACCCGGATCATCCCGCGCCACACCGTCGTCGCCTGGTCGCGCAGCGCCCCCTTGAAGGCGAAGTCGGAGGTCGTGTTCGGCGCGATGTGCTCCTGGAAGGTGTCGTAGTCGAGGTGTTGGTGGCCGTCTGCGAAGTAGGCGCCGGTCACGCGCGAGGTGGCGCCCTGGCCAGCGAGGTCGTTCTGGATGCGGGTCTTGCCCTTCTTGGAGCCGAAGCCGCCCGCGACCCAGTCGAGCTCGGCGTCGCGCTCGACGCGGGCGTGGTGAGCCGCGAAGTGCCAGGTCTCGCGGGAGAGATTCTGGAGCGAGACGTACTCGAGCTTTGCGCCCTGCTCGACGAAGAGCTCGACGGCGGCATTGGAGTACGCACTCAACTCCGTCGAGGTGGAGGCGTACTCCTCGATCAGGCTGAAGCGCGACCCTGCTTCAGCGATCACGAGCAGCCGCCAGAAGAGCGAGCCGTCGGGACTCGAGTTTGCGACCTTGACGTAGAGCGGCTGGGCCAGCTCGACCCCCGCCGGGACGCGGACGAGCAGACCGTTCTGCCAGCTCGCCGCGTTGTGGGCGGTGAACTTGTCGTCGGCGCCGACCAGCGTGCCCAGGCGCGCGTGCTCCATCAGGGGCTCGAACGTGACGCCGTCCGGCGCACGGACGATCTCGATTCCGGCCTCGGACACCTGCGCCAGCCCGGACACGTCGATGTCGAGCATCGGCGCGACCGTCTCACTCTGGGGGGCAGTCCCTGAGCCGTTCGAGCTGTAGGCGTCCGGGTCGAACCCGGTCAGGTCTGTGAAGCGCCACGCCTCCTGCGCCGTGTCCGGCAGGGGGAGCCCGCGGTAGCGCTCGAGGAGCTCAGCGCGGGGTGCGAGCGGCATAGCGTCGATGGAGGATGACGACATTCCCATCGGGGTCCTTGAAGAAGCCCATGTGGCAGACCTTCGAGTCGTACGTGTCGCCGATGAACTCCACCCCTTTCGCCTCGAGCTCGGACCGTGCGGCCTCGACGTCGGCCACCCGGAGACCGATGCCGGCCTCGTTCGGCTTGAAGTCGAGTCCTTCCTTTTGAGGTTCCCAGAACGAAAGTGTGACGTTCGGCGCCTCGACCTCGCCTTCCGTATACGCACTCTCCGCAAGACCGAGGACGTCCCGGTAGAAGGACACCGCGCGCGCCGTGTCCAGCGTCGGAATCGACACGAAGTCGACCTGCTCGACGTGCATCAGGGCATGCTCCCGTCGCTGTACGGCGCGTACCGGTGGTGCAGGATCAGGCTGTTCCCGTCCGGATCGCTGAAGAACGCCATGTGGCAGATGCCGGTGTCGTAGACCTCCGGAAAGGCGAACTCCACGCCCGCCGAGCGGAGACGGTCCATCGACGCCGCCACGTCGGGGACTCGCAGCGCGATCGAGTACTCGGGCGTGTACTCACCGCCGCCCTTCTGCTCCGGCGTGATCAGGATGAAGCCGAGGTTGCCGGGGCCGAACTCGGGAAACTCGTCGATCGAGAGTGGGTCCCTCTGCAGTCCGAGCGTCCCGCCGTAGAACTCCGACGACCTCCCACGGTCGGTCACGCTCACGCTGACAAAGTCCGTCCGCCGTACGTCCGTGGCCGGCGGGTCCCACGCCTCGAGCGGCGCGTACCGGTGGTGGAGCAGCAGCCGGTTGCCGTCCGGATCGGCGAACGGCGCGCCGTTGCACACTCCGGAGTCGAAGGTGTCCATGCCGAACTCCACGCCGGCGTCCTCGAGCTTCCCCCGCGCCTCGTCGACGTCTGGCACGCCGATCGCGACTCCGCCGCCGAAGGTCGAGAGCGCGACCGTCAGGTTGCCGGTCTCGTACTCCACCCAGCGGTCGCCCGACGTGTTCGGATTGCGTACGAGACCGAGCGCCTCCCCGTAGAACTCCTGTGCGCCCGCGAGATCGGAGACGGGAACGGCGATGAAGTCGACGCGCCGAGCGTCGATCAACCCACACCTCGAAATCTGCTTGCAGATTTCGAGCTAGCCGACACTGCCTTCCATCTGTAGCTGGATCAGCCGGTTCATCTCGACGGCGTATTCCAGCGGCAGCTCCTTGGTAATCGGCTCGACGAAGCCGGAGACGATCATCGCCGACGCCTCGGCCTCGGAGAGCCCGCGCGACATCAGGTAGAAGAGCTGCTCCTCGCCGATCTTCGAGACGGTCGCCTCGTGGCCGATGTCGACGTCGTTCTCGTCGATCCGGATGTAGGGGTACGTGTCGGAGCGCGAGTCCTCGTCGAGGATCAGCGCGTCGCAGACGACCTTCGAGCGTGCTCCATGCGCGCCCTTCGCGACCTCGAGCAGCCCGCGGTAGCCGGCGCGGCCGCCGTTCTTCGAGATCGACTTGGACGTGATCACCGAGGACGTGTTCGGCGCAACGTGAACGGCCTTGCCGCCGGCGTCCTGATGCTGGCCGGAACCGGCGAACGCGATCGAGAGCACCTCACCGTGGGCACCCTCGCCCATCAGCCAGATCGCCGGGTACTTCATCGTCAGCTTCGAGCCGAGGTTGCCGTCGACCCACTCCATCGTCGCGTTCTCATAGGCGACTGCCCGCTTCGTGACGAGGTTGTAGACGTTCGTCGACCAGTTCTGGATCGTCGTGTACCGGCAGCGCCCGCCCGGCTTGACGATGATCTCGACCACCGCCGAGTGCAGCGAGTCGGACGAGTAGATCGGGGCGGTGCAACCCTCGACGTAGTGCACGTACGCGCCCTCGTCGACGATGATCAGCGTGCGCTCGAACTGGCCCATGTTCTCGGCGTTGATCCGGAAGTAGGCCTGGAGCGGCATCTCGATCGACACGCCCGGCGGCACGTAGATGAACGAC
>JBKOVQ010000109.1:0-5014 GCA_046723985.1 Actinomycetota bacterium
CATCGTCCGGACGAAGTTGTGGCCCGTCCATCCGAAGAGCCAGGACGTGCGCACGATCCAGCCGGTCTGGACCTCGCGTTCGCCGGCCAGCTTCGTCCGCCCGTAGACGGACTGAGGACGCGGCTCGTCCGACTCGACGTACGGCTCGCGCTTCGATCCGTCGAAGACGTAATCGGTCGAGAAGTAGACGACGGGCGCACCCCCGGCGACGACGTTCCGCGTGCCCGCCGCGTTCACCTCCTCGGCGCCGTCCGGATCGGCCTCGGCCCCGTCGACGTTCGTCCAGGCGGCGGCATGCAGCACGAGGTCGTAGCCCTCCGGCAAATCGCGCGCGACGTCCAACTCCAGCCGGCCGAGCGCGTGCGCGTCCGGGAAGGTCTCCGCGAGCGCGGACCCGAGCTGCCCGCGGGCGCCCGTGATCAGGACGCGGTGGTATCCCTCGCGGACAGGATCGGAGATGACGTGCTCCAGAGGTGCTTGACGCGGGGGTCGTCCCAGGAGATGCCGTTCTCGTCGGGATTCGCCGGGTCGTACTCCTCCGTGACGTGGTAGCAGAAGACGAGATCGGTGAGCGCCTCGAAGCCGTGCGCGTGGCGGCCCGGGATGTACAGCGCGACCGGGTTGTTCTCGCCGATGTCCTCGGTGAACACCTCGCCGCTCGTGCGATCGAGGACGACGACGCGGGCCATGCCGCGCAGGCAGCAGAAGAGATCGTCCTGGCCGCGCTCGTGGTAATGGAGGCCGCGGATCACGCCCGAACGGGAGAAGGACACGTTCGTCTGCCGGGTCCGCTTCGGGAGCGCGCTCTCGCGGCGGATCTCCATCACCCAGCCCCGCTCGTCCTCGTACCGCTGGAGCGGGAATCGCAGGATGCCGTCAGGACCGGCCATCAGTGCCCCGTCCAGTGATGCTGCCGATGCTCTGGGCCGCTAGCACCAAGCCAGGCAAGGACGCAGGGAGCGCCCATATCGAAGCCAGATATGGGCGAGACTGAGGACGCCGCATGGCGCCGCGTGATAGCGGGCCAGAGCGCGGTATGTATGGCTGGACGGGGCACCTAGTCGTGGTTGGCGCCGTTCGCCCGCACGAAGTCGTTGGCGACGTAGTAGGCATCGATCGACTCGCCGGCGTCGCCCCAGAAACCTTCGAGCACGTCGTATTCCATCGTCCCCTGCTCGACGTACCAGTTGTTCACATCGGTGATCTCGAGCTCGCCTCGGCCGGACGGGACGAGCGTCGGCAGCACGTCCCAGACGGTTTCGTCGTAGAAGTAGATGCCGGTGACGGCGTACTCGCTCGGCGGCTGCTCCGGCTTCTCCACGATCCGGGCGATCCGGCCGTCGCCGTCGAGTTCCGGGACGCCGAGATGCCGAAGGTGCTCCGGATCGTACTCGCGCGAGAGCAGGACCCGGCCGCCGCGGTCCTGCTCCGCGAACCGCTCGGCCGACGGGCGGAACGACCGCTCCAGAACGTTGTCGGCCAGCATCACGCAGACGCGGTCGCGGTCGACGAACCGCTCGGCGAGCCCGAGCGCCTCCGCGATTCCGCCTGGGTTCTCCTGGTACGCGTACAGCAGCCGGTCGATTCCGTGCTCGTGCCCGTTGCCGAGCAGACGGAAGAACTCGCCCGCGTGCGTCCCGCCCGTGACGAGCATCAACTCGGTGATCCCGGCCCGGACGAGCGCCTCGATCGCGTAGGACACCATCGGCCGGTCGTAGATCGGCAGCAGGTGCTTGTTCGTGATCCGAGTCAGCGGATACAGCCGCGACCCAGTCCCGCCGGCGAGGATGACGCCCTTCACGGGATGCGATGCTATCGACGTGCGGATCGGGATCGCGCTGTTCGAGGGAGCCGAGGAGCTGGACTTCGCCGGGCCGTGGGAGGTGCTCGGAGCCTGGTCGCGCCAGTGGCCGGAGGACGGCGTCGAGGTCTTCACCGTTGCAGACACCCTGGAGCCGGTGACCTGCGCCAAGGGGCTGCGGGTGCTCCCCGACGCCACCTGGGAGACGGCCGGGCAGTTCGACGTCATCGTCTATCCAGGTGGGATGGGAACGCGGCCGCAACTCGGCGACGAGGCAGTGCGGGAACGGCTGCGCGGGCTCGCCCGCAACGGAACGCTGATGACCAGCGTCTGCACCGGTGCCCTCGTGTACGCCGACGCCGGTCTGCTGGACGGCCGGCCCGCCACGACGTACTGGGCGCAGCTCGAGCTGCTCGCGTCGCTCGGCCGCGACATCGACGTCCGCCGAGACGACCGCTTCGTCGACGACGGAGACGTCGTCACCGCCGCCGGCGTCTCGGCCGGGATCGACATGGCCCTCCACCTCGTCGCCCGCCTGCACTCACCGGAGCGGGCGAGAGACGTCCGGCGCTACATCCAGTACGACCCCGAACCACCGATCTAGACCCAGCCGCGTTGCCGGGCGATCTTGCAGAGCGCGCGGCGCTTGGCATACGGCGACCCCTCGGTGAGCCCTGCCTTGGCGTAGGCCCGGCGGAGCGCAGCCTTCACCGTCTCCGTCGCCCCGGGCGTCCCGAGCCGCGCAGCGATCTCCTCGTTCGTCGGCAGGTCGTCGAGCGAGCCGCCGGCGAGCCAACCTGCGCAGAGCACCTCGACCACCTGACGTTGGAACGGCGAAAGCGGCCGGGTCAGGCTCGGCGGGCCGGTCTGGAGGGCCGTCGTCACCTCGGGGTCGATGAGGGAGCCGGGCGCCGAGAAGACGACGCTCTCCGCGCCGAGGCCGATCCGGTCGCCGTGCCGCAGCGGCACCTTCGAGCCGGCCTGGATCCGGCTGCCATTCAGGAAGGTCCCGTTGAAGCTCCCGCGGTCCTCCACGAACCAGCGGTCGCCTTCCTGCGTGACGACGAGGTGGTGGCGGCTGACGGTCGGCTTTCCGATCGCCAGGTCGTTGTCCTCGGCCCGGCCGACCGCGAACTCGGATGCGAGCTCCCGCTCGCTTCCGTCAGGCAGGATCAAACTGGCCCGGTCGGCCACGGCTCATCTTCTACCACGGTCGCTCACGGGGCGCGGAGGGGAGAGGGCTGCACCCGGACGACACGCGCGACACGCGCCGGGAGCCACCAGTTGTACCGCCCGCCCCATGACCGCCATCAGCGCAGGCACCATCACCGCACGGACGACGGCGGCAACGAGGTCGTCTGCGTGCTGGTTCGCCTTCGCGAGGTTGAGGGTAGAGATCACGTTCCCGTAGAGGACATGCCGCCCCGCGACCTCGAGCGCCGTCCCCTGGCCGGTAGGGATCGCGTGCGCGGCGCGGTCGGTGACACGTTGCAACCGCCTCCGCGTTGCCGGATCGCTCGCGTCGGGGACTCAGAACACGACCGTCAAGGCACCGTCGCTCCGATCGCCGAAGTGACGCTGGAGCACCAACCGCACGTGCTCCGAGTCGGTCCCGGGGACGCTGAAGACGTTCGACTGGAGCGACGAGAGGCGGCTCGACGCCCAGAAGCCGACCACGATCACCGCCAGCCAGGCGACGACGATCGGCCAGCATAGCCGCATCGCCACCGTCGTCCACTTCGCGACCAAGTTAGTGTCTGCTAAGTTAGTGCCCGCTAGCCCGATTACTCCCTACCAGCGAGGGTACCCTAGAGCCAGATGCCCGAGAGACGCGACGTCCTTCCCGAGCAGATCGAAGAGCTGTTCGCCGAGTTGTGGCAGCTTCCGGGCTTCACCGCACGGCGAGGCGGCTACCGGCCGCCCGTGGACTGCTTCCGGACCGAAGACCCGCCGGCCGTGACCGTGGTCGTCGACCTGTCCGGCATCGACCCCGACGACGTCGAGATCACGGTCTCGGAGCGCACACTCCGCATCGCCGGGGTCCGGCGGCGGCCGCGCCATGAGGGACGCGTGTCCTACCGACAGATGGAGATCGAGTACGGGCCTTTCTGCCGCCGCGTCTCCCTGGCGGAAGACGTCGATCCCGAGCAGGCGGAGGCGCACTACGACCGCGGTCAGCTGCGGATCGTGATGCCGCTCGCGCAGAAGCCGCGCGCCGGCAGGATCATGATCGTCGTCGGCGAGCACGAGGAGCGCCGGTGAGCGAGCTCGAGCAGGAACTCGTCGTCGACGGCGAGGAGATCGAGGTGCCCTCGATCCTCCCCGTGCTGCCGCTGAAGGAGACGGTCGTCTTCCCACAGTCGATGACGCCGCTCGCGATCGGCCAGGAGCGCTCGATCAAGCTGATCGACGACGCCGCGAGCGGGGACCGCATGCTCGCACTCGTCAGCGTGAAGAACGAGGACGCCGAGATGCCGGGCTGGGACGACTTGCACGAGGTGGGCACGGCCGCCGTCGTCCAGAAGCTGATCCGGATCCCCGACGGCAGCCTGCGGATCCTCGTCCAGGGCGTCCGCCGGATCCACCTCGATCGCACGATCCAGGAGGAGCCGTACCTGCTCGGCGAGTTCTCCGAGGTTCCCGAGATCGTCGAGGAGTCGAAGGAGCTGGAGGCGCTGGCGCGCAACGTCCAGAACCAGTTCGGCAGCATCATCGCCGCGCTCCCGTACCTGCCCGAAGAGCTGCAGATCGCAGCCGCGAACATCGACGACCCGACGGTCCTCTCGTACCTGATTGCGTCGACGATGCGGCTGAAGACCGAGGAGAAGCAGCAGCTGCTCGAGACGGCCAACGTCGAGAAGCGCCTCCGAGCGATCTCGACGATCCTCACCCGCGAGCTCGAGGTGATCGAGCTGGGATCCAAGATCCAGTCGCAGGTTCAGTCGGAGATGGAGAAGGGCCAGCGCGAGTACTTCCTGCGTCAGCAGCTGAAGGCGATCCAGGAGGAGCTCGGCGAAGGCGACGAGCACCAGGCGGAGGTGAACGAGCTGCGGGCGCAGCTCGCCGAGATCGACCTGCCGGACGACGTTCGGAAGGCAGCCGAACGCGAGCTCTCGCGGCTCGAGAAGCTGCCTCCGGCCGCTGCCGAGTACGGCGTGATCCGGACCTACCTGGACTGGATCCTCACCCTGCCTTGGGACAAGACCACAGAGG
>JBKOVQ010000177.1:0-5998 GCA_046723985.1 Actinomycetota bacterium
CTCGAATACCGCCCGGTTGCCCGGGTCGATGTGCCACTGCGCGTAGTTGGGTGCGTCGAGCTGGATGTAGTCGCAGCCGATCTCTACGAGCCGGTCAACGACATGCTCGCGGGTCAGACGGGCGACGTCTTCGATGAACTCGTCCGACGTCGGATACGCGTCGGTCGAGTGCTCCGGATGCCAGTAGGTCCGGTGCCAGCTCGGCGCCGGGATCGTGTACTTGGCACGGGCGTGGGCGTTCCGCTTGAGGAACGAGTACTCGTCCCCGACGATGTCGCGCTCGACCTGGAGACGCCGCGTGACGAACGGCTCTTCTGGCGGCAGCCCCGACGTGTCGGCCGCCTCGCCGTCGCCCGTCTTCCAGAGACCGCGCCAGCCTGACGCCGCGTTCAGGAACTCGAAGCCGCTCACCGGCGCCTCGAACAGGGGGTCGTCGACCATCGGGATGAACGCGATCCACCCGGTACGGCGGTACTCGCCGTCGGTGATCGCCTCGATCCCGGCGCTCTCCTGCAGCTCGATCGCTTCCAGGACGGCCTCGTCCTCGAGCGCGCGAAGCTCATCGGCCCCGATCGTGCCCTCGCGGGCGGCGACCCTCGCCTCACGCAGATCCTCGGGGCGGAGCAGGCTGCCGACGACGTCCGCGCGGATGGTTCCCATCTCGCTCGCGACTATAAGGTCCTCCGCGTGCGGGACGTCGAAGGCAAGGTCGCGTTCATCACCGGAGGCGGCAGCGGTGTCGGGCTCGGAATGGCCAAAGCCTTTCTCGACGCCGGCATGCGGGTGGCGATCGCCGACATCCGTGCCGACCATCTCGAGGAAGCGGCTGCGCTACTCGGCGAAGAGGTGCACGCGATCCGGCTGGACGTGACGGACCGCGACACATTTTCGAGCGCGGCCGACGAGGCCGAGCGGGTCCTCGGCAACGTGCACGTCCTCTGCAACAACGCCGGGATCAACCTCTTCAACGACATCGCGGACGCGACCTATCAGGACTGGGACTGGGTGCTCGGCGTCAACCTCGGCGGCGTCGTCAACGGCGTCGTCACCTTCGTGCCCAGGATCAAGGCGCACGGGGAAGGCGGCCACGTCGTCAACACCGCCTCGATGGCGGCGTTCATCGCCGGGCCTGGGGCGGGGATCTACACGACCGCCAAGTTCGCGGTGCACGGGCTGTCGGACGCGCTGCGTTGGAGCCTGCTCCCGCACGGGATCGGCGTCTCCATGGTCTGCCCCGGCCTGGTGAAGAGCAAGATCTACGAGAGCGACAAGATCCGGCCGTCGGAGCTGTCGACGGACGTGACGCCCGCAGACGCGGAGTTCATGCGCAACCTCCCCGGGCTGCACGAGGCGGGGATGGATCCGGACGAGGTCGGCGAGAAGGTCCTGAGGGCGATCAGGGAGAACCGGTTCTACGTCTTCACGCATCCCGATCACCGCGACGAGCTGCGCGCCATCTTCGACGAGACGATCGCCGCGTTCCCCGACGAGCCGGTGCCGCCGGACCGGCTCGCCGTCGAGGACGGACGGCGGGCGGGGAAGGCGCGGGCTCTCGCCTCCTGGCCCGGCGACTGATGCAGGAGGTCGAACGCAAGACCGCGTTCGTCACCGGCGGCGCGAGCGGGATCGGGCTCGGCATGACGCGCGCCTTCGCCGCGGCCGGCATGAACGTCGTGATCGGCGACCTCCGGCAGGACCACATCCGGTCGGCGCTGGCGCAACTCGCCGAGGACGGTCATCCGGAGCACGTGCACGCGATCGAACTCGACGTCACCGACCGAGAGGGGTTCGCGCGGGCCGTCGACGGAGCCGAGCAGGCGTTCGGGAACGTCCACGTCCTCTGCAACAACGCCGGCATGGGCATCCTCGGCCCGGTCACGCTCGCGCGGTACGACGACTGGGACTGGGGCCTCGGCGTGTTGCTCGGCGGAGTGGTGAACGGGATCCAGACGTTCCTGCCGCGGATGCTCGGGCACGGGGAGGGCGGTCACATCGTCAACACCTCGTCGATGGCCGGTGTACTACCGGTGCCGAACGCGGCGATCTACATCACGGCGAAGGCGGCCGTGATCGGGCTGTCCGAGGCGCTGCGGAGCGAGCTCGCCGGCGAGGGGATCGGCGTGTCGGCGTTCTGCCCCGGGCCGGTGCAGACGAACATCCGCGAGGGTGGTCGGGTGCGGCCGGAGCAATTCGGCGATTCCGGCTACCTCCAGCTCGAGCGTGAGCTCGAGGAGCGGCCGAACGACCCGCTCTGGATGGACCCGCTGGAGTGCGGCGAGCGGGTGCTGGAGGGCATCCGACGGGACGACCTGTACATCTTCACGCACCGCGAATTTCGCGAGGGATGCGAGGAGCGCTTCGATGCGATGCTGGCGTCGTTCCCCGACGAGCCCCGGGACGAGGAGCGGGCCGAGGCGATCTCGTTCCTGCTCTCGAACTTGATTTTCCGCGAAGTCTTGGAGCGCCGCGCCTAGCGCAGGGCTTTTCCGCGTTCGTTACGATCGAGGCGATGGCGAAGTTCCGGGTCCTGAACCCCGAGGGCTATCCGCCGAAGGTCAGCGCCCACGGAATGGCGCAGGGCCTCGACTCGGTCGACGGCAAGAAGCTCTTCCTCGTCGACGTCGGGTTCGCGAACTCGGACAACTTCATGGCCCGGTTGCACGAGTGGTTCGAGGCGAACCAGCCGTCCGTCCAGACCGAGGTCGTCCGCTGGCGCGACCAGCACGCGCCCGACCCGGAGCTCTGCGAGCGCATCAAGGCCGACGGCGACGCGGCCATCATCGGCGTCGGCACCTGACCGGGCTGCGCGCCGGAGGTCTCCGGCCACGTCGTCGACATGGAGACGAAGTACGGGATTCCGACCGTCGGCGTCCATGTCTCAGTGTTCGCCCCGCTGGTTCGCTCGGCGGTGAAGGCGAGCGGGATGCCGCACGCGCGGCAGGCGTTCTGCCCGACGCCGCTGATGAACTCGCCCACCGAGGTGGTGCGCGGGTACGTCGCCGGCGACGACCCGGTCAACAAGCGCCCGTTCATGACCGAGGTGTTCGAGCTGCTCACCCGCAAGATCGAGCCCGAGAACCTGCGCGGCGAAGACTGGGACCGCGACACCCCACGCAACGTCGAGGCGGACAGCGAGGAGGAGATGCACGCGCTCTTCCGCGAGCACCATTACACCGACTACCTGCCGATCATCCTCCCCACCGAGGAGCGGGTCGAGGCGATGCTGGCCGGCACGAGCCACGCGCGGGACGAGATGGTCGGGAAGACGCGCCCGACGATCGGCATGGAGTTCTGGCACTACGACGTCGAGAAGATCGCGATCAACGCGGTCATGGCCGGGTGCGCGCCCGAGCATCTACCGGTGCTGCTCGCGATCGGCCAGGGCGGGGACACGGGGCGCCAGAGCAGCATGTCCTCGATGGGGAACATGGTCGTCGTCAACGGGCCGATCCGGCACGAGATCGGCATGAACTCCGGCATCGGCGCACTCGGGCCGTACAACTACGCGAACGCCGTGATCGGCCGAGGGTTCGGGATCATGTCCCAGAACCTCCAGGGCGGCTCGGTGCCCGGCCTCACCTACAACGGCTCCCAGGGCTGCAACTTCTCCTACAACTGCATCACGTACGCCGAGAACGAGGAGCGGAGCCCGTGGGAGCCCTACCACGTCGAGCACGGCTTCTCGCCCGACGAGAGCGCCGTCACCGTCTCGTACATCTGGGGCAACGTCTGGTCGGAGTACCTGCGCGAGTACTGGCAGGAGAAGCTGGTGGCGATGATCTCCGGGCTCGAGCCGGGGATGGGCTGCACGATCGTCCTCGACCCGATCGTCGCGCGCGAGTTCGTCGAGAAGGGCTTCGACACCAAGGCGAAGATCGCCGAGTGGATCCACGAGAACGCAAAGATCCCACGCCGGCGCTACTGGGATCACGTGATGCTCAACCTGATCCACGAGCTGGTCGAGGCCGGGATCGAGCCGTTCGCCGGGTACTGGCACGCTGGCCCGGAGGAGCCGATCCCGGTCTACGAGACGAACCGGATCAACATCGTTGTCGCCGGCGGCGAGACCAACGGCCACTTCAGCATCTACATGGGCTCACCGATGCGCGGGAAGTTCCGGGCGAGCGAGGTCGGGCCGACCGTCTCGATCGACGCCTGGCGCTAGCAGCGCGGGAGAACCCATGGTTCTCCCGCGGGCCCTCTCCTTCGCTCGCTCGCTGCGCTCGCATCGCTTTCTGCCGGCGAACGGCTCTCGGCCGCGCCCGCCATGTCGGTCGCGGCCACGAACGCCTCGTGACCGTATTCTCTCGGGGCGATGCGTGACGGCTACGACATCGTCGTCGCCGGCGGCGGCGTCGCCGGCCTTGCCGCAGGGCTGACGGCCGCCCGGCTCGGGCGGAGCACACTCGTCCTCGGCGGCGGAATCCCCGGCGGGCTGCTGCTCAGCATCGAGCGGATCGACGGCTACCCCGGCTTCCCTGAGGGCGTGGCCGGCTACGAGCTCTGTCCCTCTCTTCAGGAGCAGGCGGACGCCGCGGGGGCGGAGGTCGCCGCGCTCGAACTCGAAGGGCTCGCGCAAGGAAACGGCGGCTGGCGGATCAGGACCTCGGAGGGCGAGGTGGAGGCGCGGGCGGTGATCCTTGCGACGGGGGCTCGCTTCCGCCGGCTCGGCGTCGCGGGCGAGGACCGCCTTCAGGGGCGCGGGATCAGCACCTGCGCGAGCTGCGACGGGCCGCTGCTCGGAGGTGCGACGGCCGCGGTGGTCGGCGGCGGTGACTCAGCGCTCCAGGAGGCGCTGACGCTGGCCGAGACCGCGGAGCACGTGATCGTGTTCCATCGCGGCGACGAGCTCGATGGCCAGGCGAGCTACCGTCGGCACGTCGAGGAGCGACCGACTATCGAGGTCCGCTACCGAACGACGGTCGAGGAGATCCTCGGCACCGAGCGAGTCGAGGGGATCCGCGTGCGCGACGTGCCGAGCGGAGCGATCGGAGAGATCCCGGTCGCCGCGGTGTTCCCGTTCGTCGGCCTCGACCCGAACACGGAGCCGTTCGCGGGCCACGTCACGCTGGACGACCGTGGCGCGCTGCGTACGGACGACCGTCTCGCGACGTCGGCCGACGGCGTCTTCGCGGCGGGAGTCGTGCGGGGCGGCGCCGCGGGCCGAGCCGCAGCCGCGACCGGTGAGGGCGCCGCCGCGGCAATCGCCGCGGACGAGTACTTGGCCTCGTGAGGCGAGGCCGCTCGAGTTGGGCGAGTCGACCGATCCGAGTCTCGCCTAACAGTGCCAGGCACTGTAAAGACCCTGGACGGTGCGGAATCCGAAGCGGTTCCTTAACCGTGCCTGGCACGGTTAGGAACGATTGTGTGACAAGGACTTCTACGCGCTCGCGGAACCACCGCACGCGCGCTAGCGTCGGTCACGTGGCCCGCGTTCCTCGCTCCGCCCTTCCCGACGGCATCTACCACGTCTACGCACGCGGAGTCGCCGCGACGGTCGCACCCTTCCCCGACGACCAGGACAAGGCCGTCATGTTCGGGCTGCTCCCCCGTCTGCGGACCCGCGGAGTGATCGTCCACGCCGCGTGCATCATGTCGACCCACTACCACGGGGTCTTCGAGGGACGCCGGACGAAGCTGTCCACGGCGATGCACTGGCTCAACTGGTCGTACGCCCGCGCCTACAACACCGCCCACGACCTGCACGGGCACGTGTTCTCGGAGCGATTCCAGACACGTGTAATCGAGGGCGAGGAGAGTCTCGAGCGGCGCCTCGACTACGTGGTCGCCAACCCCGTCCGCGCCGGTCTTTGCGGCTCGATCGAAGACTGGCCCTGGACCTACAGCCGCTACATGCCTGCGCTCCGCCGTTTCTAGCGGCGAGCCTTCGCGAGGAGCGCGGTGAACGGGCTGGGCCGGCTGACGCCCGCTGCTTCTCGGCGCAGCTTCTCCTGCTTCTTCTTGTACCCCGTGCCGGCGATCCCCTCCGGGTTGACCA
>JBKOVQ010000170.1:0-3985 GCA_046723985.1 Actinomycetota bacterium
GCGCGAGCACGTAGTCCGCGACCGACCGGCGGTCACCACGTCCCGGCCGCCCGACGCCGATCCGCAGCCGCACGAACTCCTGCGAGCCGAGCGCCTGGGCAATCGACCGCAGGCCGTTGTGACCGGCGAGCCCGCCGCCGAGCCGGGCCTGAAGCCGGCCCCCCTCGAGATCGACGTCGTCGTGGACGACGAGGACCGCGTCGACCGGCACCTTGAAGAAGCGCGCCGCGGCCGCAATCGACTTTCCGGACTCGTTCATGTGCGTCTCGGGCTTGACCAGCGCGAGCCGCGAGCCGTCCGTTCGGATCTCGGCCAGCTGCCCGGAGAACTTCGACCGCCAGGCCCCGTCGTACCGCCGCGCGAGCTCGTCGACGACCATCCAGCCGGCGTTGTGGCGCGTGGCGGCGTATTCCCGCCCCGGGTTCCCGAGACCTGCGATCAGCAGGTCGAGCGTCGAGGCAGTCTCGCCTCGACGGAAGAGGCGCACGGATCAGCCTTCGTCGGCGGAACCGGCTTCGCCGGCAGCCTCGGCTGCGGCAGGCGCCTCGCCCTCGGCCTCCGGAGCGCCCTCCTCCGGCGCCTCGCCCTCGGCCCCTTCCTCGAGTTCCTCTTCCTCGGCCTCGACTTCCGGCTCCTCGACGCGCGTCGGCACGGTCACGGTCGCCAGCACCGTCTCGGGGTCGTCGAGCAAGGTCACACCCTCTGGAACTCTCAGGTCCGACAGGCGAAGCGAATCGCCGATCTCCATGCTGCTGACGTCGAGCTCGAGGCGCTCCGGGACCTCGAGCGGAAGCGCCTCGACGCGTACCTCGCGCGCAACCTGCGAGAGCACGCCGCCTGCTTTCGCGCCGACGCTCTCGCCGACCAGCTCGACGACGACTGCCGTCTGGATCGGCTGGTCGAGCCGCACTTCCTGGAGGTCGAAATGATCGATCTTCCCGCGGATCGGATCGACCTGGTAGTCCTTGAGAATCGACGAGTGCGCCGTTTTCTGACCTTCCAGGACGACGTCGAGAATCGCGTGGAGGCCGGCGGAACCGGTGAGAACGCGCCGGAGCTGGCGCTCAGAGACGCAGATCGGATGCGGCTTGTGTCCGCGGCCGTAGAGGACGCCGGGGATCACGCCCGTCTTGCGCAGGCGCCGCGAGTCGCGCGAGCCACTCCGCTCGCGTTCCTTGACCTCCAGACGAATCCTCTCGCCGGCCATACCGGCGGCGAAGTGTAGCGGAGCTGTCGTGGGAGAACCCGTGGTTCTCCCACGAGCCCTCTCCTTCACTTGCTCGCATCACTCGCGTCACCTCTGACCTCTGGCCGCGCCGCACGGGTCGGGAGCGACCACGGGCGGCTTCGACGTCAGAAAAGTTGGTTCTCGCCGCCGAAGATCGCCGAGACCGAGTCGTCGGCGAAGACGTTCATGATCGTGTCGGCAAGCAGTTCCCCGACGGAGAGCACGCGCAGGGTGTCCGGCCGATTCAGGACGTCGATCGGCACCGTGTCGGTCACGACGATGCCGCCAAGCTCGGCCTGCTTGAACCGCTCGAGCGCGTTGCCGCAGAAGAGCCCGTGGGTGGCGAAGACCCAGACGTCCCGCGCGCCCTGCTCCTTCAGCACCTTCACGTTTTCGAGCAGGGTGCCCCCGGTCATGATCACGTCGTCGCCGACGATGGCGATCTTGTCGCGGACACGGCCTGTGATGTCGGTGACGGCGACCTCGTCATGCGAGGGGCGCGTCTTGTGCATGACCGCGAAGTCGGCCTCGATCATCTGGGCGAACCGGGCCGCCATCTTCGCGCGGCCGGCGTCGGGAGAGACCGAGACGACCTCGCTGCCGGTGAGCCCGAGGTCGCGGAAATGGTTCGCGAACAGGGGCAGTGCCGTCATGTGGTCGACCGGAATCGTGAAAAAGCCCTGGATCTGACCTGCGTGCAGATCCATCGTCAGCACGCGGTCGACGCCCGCGAGCTGGAGCATGTCGGCGACGAGGCGGGCGGTAATCGGCTCCCGCGGCTTCGCCTTGCGGTCCTGCCGCGCATAGGGGAACAGCGGCATGACCGCGGTAATGCGCTTCGCCGACGCGAGCTTGGCCGCCTGGATCATCACCAGCAGCTCCATCAGGTTCTTGTCCACCGGCGCGCATCCCGTCTGGACGAGGAAGACGTCGGCGCCGCGGATCGACTCGTCGAAGCGGCAGTAGGTCTCGTCGTTGGCGAAGGTGCCGAGCTCGATCCCGCCGAGCTCCACGCCGAGCTTCTCGGCGATGTTGCGGGCGAGATCGGCGTGCGACCTGCCCGAGAACACCATCAGCCGCTTTTGCGGCCCGCGCTCGATCCAGTGGCCGGGCTCCGGATGTGCGGGCTCGGTCACGGCCTCGAGGCCCGGCAGGCGGGCCAGCTCAGTCGTCGCCATGTTCTCCGGACTCTCCACGCTCGTAGACCCATCCTTCCTTCGTCTCCTGTCTCGGCGGAAAACCCGCCAGCGAGCCTTGCGGGACGTCGTCCGTGACGACCGTCCCCGGCCAGACCCAAGCGTCGTCGCCGACCGTGACTGGAGCAACGAACGTATTGTCTACCCCGGTCCTGACGTTCCGGCCGATCGTCGTCCGGCCCTTGGGCCGGCTGGGGGCGTGCGAGAAGTTCGCCGTGACGTTCCCGGCGGCGATGTTGGTGTCCTCGCCGATGTCCGCGTCGCCCAGGTAGGAGAGATGCGGCACCTTCGTGCGCGCGCCGATACGCGAATTCTTCATCTCCACGAACGTGCCCGCCTTCGCCCCCGCGTCGAGAACGGTTCCCGGGCGAAGGTAACAGAATGGGCCTACGAGCGCACCTGCACCGATCGAGGCGTCCACTGCGACCACGTGGGGACCGACCTCGGCCCCTTCCGCGACCGTCGTTCTGCCCCGCAGGACGGTAAACGGATGGACGACCGCGTCGGGCTCGAGTGTCACGCTCGCGTCGATCCAGGTGCTTGCAGGGTCGACGATGGTTGCACCCGCGATCATGTGAGCGTCGTTGATCCGATCACGGAGAATCGCCCCGGCGACGGCCAAATCGGCCCTCGTGTTGATCCCGAGAGCTGCGATCGGTTCAGGGCACGGCCACGCCGCGGCACATCCGCCCGCGGCGACGATGTGTGCGATCGAGTCGGTGAGGTAGAGCTCCCCTTGGGCGTTCGCGGCTTCCAGCTTCTCGAGTGATTCCCAGAGCGGCACGGCCTCGAACACGTAGATCGAGGAGTTCAGCTCGCGAATCGCGAGCTCAGCGTCGGAGGCGTCCTTGGCCTCGACGATCGCCTGCACCTCCCCGTCGGGTCCGCGGACAATCCGCCCGTAGGGTAGGGGCCGGTCGGGCTCGATCGTCAGGACGGTGACGGCGGCGCCCTGCCGCTCGTGCTCGGCGACGAGCGCGTCGAGATGGTCGGCGGTGAGCAGCGGCGCGGCAGCGTCGAGTACGACCACCTTGCCGCCGAAGCCGTCGAGGGCGGCACGGGCGGAGGCGACGGCGTCGCCGGTACCGAGCGGCCGCTCCTGCACGGCGACGACGACGTCTGCATAGACGTCCCGCGTCCCCGACGACGCCACGACGACCACCGGATCGGCTCCCGTGTCCTGCGCTGAACCGATCACCCAGTCGACCACACGCCGCCCGAGCAGTGGGTGCAGGAGCTTGGGGACGGCCGAGCGCATGCGGGTGCCCAGGCCTCCGGCCCTCACGACCGCTGCCAGCTCGCCGCGCGCGCTCACCGACTCGATGGCTGGGGCGCCAGGATTCGAACCTGGGATCGCGGGACCAAAACCCGCTGCCTTACCACTTGGCTACGCCCCACCAAGGTACGTCTGTCACCCGAGACCGGGGTTGATACGGCCGCACGGGCAAAGCCCGCACGGCCTCTAAGTCGGCGTTGCAAGCAACGCCTCAGCACTTGGCTACGCCCCACCGCAGGAAGCGTAACTTCCGTCTGGCGCTCACTCGAGGAGTCTAGTCGCGCT
>JBKOVQ010000014.1:0-10855 GCA_046723985.1 Actinomycetota bacterium
CCTGCGTCCTAGACTGGCTTGCTTTTCGCTCGCCAGAGCATCAGCGGAGCCACGAGAAAGGAGCACAGTGAATCTCGGCATGGTCGGCCTCGGCCGGATGGGCGCGAACATGGTCGAGCGGCTGCGCGAGCACGGCCACACGGTGGAGACCTACGCGCGGACGAACCCCGAGCGGACCGCGGACTCGCTGGTCGAGCTTGCCACGAAGCTCCGGGAGCCGCGCGTCGTGTGGTTGATGATCCCGGCCGGCGATCCCACTGAGAATGCGTTCCAGACGCTGCTCGGACTGCTCGAGGACGGCGACATCATCGTCGACGGCGGCAACTCGAACTTCCGCGACTCGCAGCGCCGCGCCGCCGAAGCGGCGAAGAAGCGGGTCGCCTTTCTCGACGCCGGCGTCTCGGGCGGGATCTGGGGCCTGAAGGAGGGCTACTGCGTGATGATCGGCGGCGACGTCGACGCCTTCGCCCAGATCGAGCCGTTCCTCAAGGACCTGACCGAAGAGGGCGGGTACGCGCACGTCGGCCCGTCGGGAGCGGGCCATTTCGTGAAGATGGTCCACAACGGGATCGAGTACGGAATGATGCAGTCGCTCGCGGAGGGCTTCGAGATCCTCCAGGCATCGGAGTTCCCGCTCGACCTCGACCGCGTGGCCGCGCTCTGGCAGCACGGCTCCGTCGTGCGCAGCTGGCTGCTCGACCTGCTCGTGCTCGCGCTCCAGCAGGACCCCGGCCTGGAGCAGATCCGCGGCTACGTCGACGACTCGGGCGAGGGGCGATGGACGGTCTTCAACGCGATCGACGAGAGCGTCCCGGCGCCCGCGATCACCATGGCGCTCTTTGCCCGCTTCGCGTCCCGTCAGGACGAGTCGTTCGCCGCGAAGGTGAACGCCGCGCTCCGCCAGCAGTTCGGCGGCCACGCGGTCAAGGCCGCAGAAGAAACGGCGTGAGGAACCCGCTCGCCGAGGGGCTGCGGCTTCCGCGCACGCCCGACCCCTGCGCGCTCGTCATCTTCGGCGCGTCGGGCGACCTGACCAGGCGCAAGCTCCTTCCCGCGATCTACTCCCTCGCCGTCCGCGACCTCCTGCCCGAACAGCTCGCGATCGTCGGCGTCGCCCGTACCCAGGAGACGGACGCCAAGTTCCGCTCGCGGATGAAGGAGGCGGTCCGGGAGTTCGGCCGCGACGAGCTCGACGAGAAGGTCTGGAAGCGGCTTGCCGCCGGCATGCACTACATGGCCACCGACTTCGCCGCCGACCGGGGCGAGGACGAGCTGGTCGCGCTGCTGGCGAAGCTGGATCGGGAGCGAGGCACCGCCGGGAACCGCGTGTTCTACTTCGCCGTCCCTCCCAGCGCGATCTCGACGCTCGTCGAGGACTTGGGCAGCCGCCGCGGAGACCAGAAGGGGTGGACGCGGCTGATCGTGGAGAAGCCCTTCGGCCACGACCGGGCCAGCGCACGCCGGCTGAACGAGGAGCTCCAGCGCTACTTCGAGGAGCGCGAGATCTTCCGGATCGACCATTACTTGGGCAAGGAGACGGTCCAGAACATGCTCGCCCTCCGCTTCGCGAACGGGATCTTCGAGCCGATCTGGAGCCGCCAGTTCGTCGACCACGTCGAGATCACCGTCGCCGAGTCGATCGGGATCGAGGGGCGCGCCGCCTTCTACGAGGCCGCCGGCGCGATCCGCGACGTGTTTCAGAACCACCTGCTCCAGCTCGTCGCCCTGACTGCGATGGAGGCGCCCATCGACTTCACGGCGGAGTCGGTCAGGAACGAGAAGGTGAAGGTGCTCAGCGCCATCCGGCCGCCGGGCTCGAGGCGGGTGGTTCGCGGCCAGTACGGTGCCGGCTACGTCGAGGGGCAGAAGGTGCCGGAGTATCGGGAGGAACCGGGCGTCGACCGCCGCTCGACGACCGAGACCTTCGCCGCCGCGAAGCTCTACATCGACAACTGGCGGTGGGCAGGGACACCGTTTTACGTGCGCACCGGCAAACGGATGCCCAAGCGCGAGACCACCATCGCGATCCAGTTCAAACGCGCACCTCACCCGCCGTTCGCACGAGCGGCTTCCGAAGGGGTGAACCCGAACGTCCTCGTCATCCACGTGCAACCGGACGAAGGAGTGTCGCTCGGGATCGGCGTCAAAGTGCCGGGTCAGGGCTTGACGCTCCGCACGGTGCAGATGGATTTCCTCTACGGCGGGGCCTTCAGGACGGACCTGCCGGAGGCGTACGAGCGGCTGATCCTCGACTGTCTGCTCGGAGACGCCACGCTGTTCACGCGGGCGGACGAGGTCGACCGGCAGTGGGCGCTCGTGGACTCCATCATGGCGAGCTGGAAGCGCGAGCGGACGCGGTTTCCCAACTACGACGCGGGCACATGGGGGCCGCAGGCCGCCGACGAGCTGCTGCGCCGGGACGGACGCGAGTGGCGCAGACGCTGAGGAACACGTCGGTCGCCGAGATCGAACGTCGGCTCGACGACCTGCGCGATTGCGACGTCGGGTGGCAGCGCACGAGTGTCGCCACGCACATGGCCTGGGTCCCGCCGGAGTGGACACGGGCGGTCGACCGCGTGGTTCGCGGCCTGGGCTCGCGCATCCCGTCGCGGACGCTCCTCCTGCGCCCCCAGGCGGATACGACGGAGGATGGACTCGACGCGGTCATCGAGCGCGAGCACTTCGACGGCCAGGCCCGAGTCTCCGCCGAGATCGTGCGGATCAGGCTTCGCGGGCGGACGGCGGCCGCACCCGCGAGCGTCGTCGTGCCGCTCCAGCTCCCCGACCTGCCGGTCTTCCTCCGCTGGCGGGGCCGCCCGCCGTTCCGTCGGCCGCAGTTCGAAGACATGGTCGGCGTCGCCGATCGGCTGATCGTCGATTCGGCGGAGTGGGGAGACCGGCTGCGCCCTGCCTACCGACGCCTGTCGGAGTCGTTCGACCGGATTTGCGTCTCCGACATCGCGTGGGGGCGATCCCTCGGGTTCCGCGCCGGGCTCGCCGCACTCTGGCCCGGGATTCGGAGTGTGCGCGTCCTCGAGGTTCGGGGACCGCGCGCGGACGCCGCGTTGCTCCATGGGTGGCTTTGCTCGCGGTTGAAGGCGAACATCCGTCTTCGGCACGTGGACGCGCGGTTGCTGTCGCGTGTCGCCGTCGACGGTCAAACGGTTCGAGCTCCCCGGCGCCTGACGCGGTCGTTCAGTGACCAGCTCTCGGACCAGCTCGAGGTCTATACGCGGGACCGGATCTACGAGGCGGCCGTTCGCGCCGTGTGACACGTGCTCCCGCGGCGGCGTATATCGGACGTGCACGTCGTCGCCGAGGTGCCCACCTTCGAGTCGGTCGCCGAGCGTCACCTCGACGCCGTCCACGCGTACCTCGTCTACCTGACCCGCAACCGGGAGATCGCGGAGGACCTCACCGCAGAGACGTTCGAGCGGGCGCTGCGGCAGTGGCGCCGATTCGACCCTCGCCGGGGAAGCGCGAGGACGTGGCTCTGCCAGCTGGCGCGGACGACGGCGCTCGACCACTTCCGCTCCGAGCAGCGCCGCCGCCGCCGGGAGGGGGCCTACGCCCTCGACCGGCCTGAGGGCACCGAGGACTCGGTCTTCGGCGGTCTGTCCCCCGGGCTCGAGCGCGCGCTCGCCGGCCTCTCCGCGGGCGAGCGCGAGGTGATCGCCCTACGCGTGCTGCTCGACCTCGACATCGAGACCGCCGCACGCATCCTCGCCATCTCGCCGACGGCCTGCACGACCCGGCTCAGCCGGGCGCTGAAGAAGCTCGAAGAGAGGATGAACGCCGATGTCGCAGCCTGACCACGAGGCGATCGTCGAGCAGATCCGCGCCTCAAGGATCGAGGCGTCGCCCGAGCTCCGCGCCCGCGTGCGCGCAATCGCGTCGTCGCCGCCGCCCGAAGTGCCGAGCCGTACGGTGCCGTGGCGACGGGTCGCGCTGGTCGCCGTTCCGGTCTGCCTGGCGGTCGCGGCGGCGGCCTCGCTTGCCGGCGGCCTGCTCGATTCTGGGAAGAAACGACAGAGCCAGGCTGCCCGTGGCGAGCGGGCGGCGAGGCCGCTCTCCCAGAGCGCGCCCGCCGGCCAGGCCGACACGGTCGCGCCTGCCTCGAAGTCGGCCGGCGCAGGATCCGCGGGCCTTCCCGCGACCTCCGGCCGCGCTCAGCGGTACGAGGCCGAGCTGACCCTGAAGGTCGGCGACCTCTCGGCGGCGACCAAGCGGGCGCTCAGCCTGACCCGAGGCTTCCACGGTTACGTGCGGAGCGTCGAGTACGGCTCCGGCACCGAGCGTGGCTCCGCGTACCTCGTCGTCCGCATCCCGGTCGGGAGCGTCCAGAAGGCGATCGTCGAGTACTCCGCGATCGGCCGGATCCTCGACCAGAAGGTCTCGATCCAGGACGTCCAGCCGCAGGTCGACAGGCGGTTCCGTCAGATGCAGGCGCAGCGCGACGCGATCGCCAAGCTGCAGGCACGGCTCGAGAGCCCGGCGCTGTCGACCGCCGAGCGCGCGGCGCTCGAGAACCGCCTCGTGGCCGCGCGCCGCCGGCTGGTCGAGCTCCAGCGGGCCCAGGCGGCGCTCCGGCGGCAGACCTCGTACGCGACCGTCTCGCTCGACCTGCGCAGCAGAGCCAAGGCGGTTGCCGTGCCGAGCGAGCCGGGCCGGATCGGCCGTGCCCTCCACCGCTCCGGGGAGATCCTTGCCGACGAGGCGAAGGTGCTGGTCTACGTGCTGATCGTCGGTGCGCCCTTCTTCGTCCTCGGCGCGCTGGCGTTCGCGGGGATGCGCGTACGGCGCCGCCAGAGCGAGGCGCGGCTGCTGTCTACTTCTTGACCCGGCGCGTCGTCACACCGCTCTGGACGAGGAACTTCGGCCTGGCGATCGTGACCTTCACGGGTGTCGACCAGGTCATCTGCTTCACGGGCCCAGCGACATAGGGGTCGATGCCGCGCACGCGGTAGAACCACGTGCCCGGCGTGAGCTGGTCGAGCAGGGTCGACGTGGAGGCGGTTACGGCGGATCCCGCCGTCCTCCACGGCGTCCTGGTCCTGCTCCATTGCACCTCGTACTCCGTTGCACCTCGAGCAGGCTCCCAGGCGACGACCGGCGCGCCGTAAAAGGACGGCACCTTCGTGCTTGCGGTCACGAGGTCACCGAACCTCGAGAGGCCCGACACGTAGGGGCTGGACAGTGCGGTCGTGGCCGGAGCACTCGTCTTCGCGAACTCCATTACCCAGCCGCCGTCACACGTGTCTTGTGGGAGACCGAGGTCGCGAAGAGCCGACGTTCCCGAGCCTGTCGTGGTTGCCGAGCCGGAGGTCGAGCTACCTGTGGCGGGAGTCGAGCTGCCTGTGGCAACGGGTACGACCGTCCACCAGTACCGAGCATTCGTTCGGCCGAGGTCCCACAGGTCTACGGGCGGCCCACTGTCGGTCGGGTTGACGGCGCCGCTAGTCGAAGGCGAGCCGGGTGGGATCGGCTGAGGGCCAACCGAGCCAAGGCTCTCTGTGGGGACCACCTTCTGACCGTCCGCCGCCGTTCCGGGTGCGGCGCCGTCTCCTACAGCCCCGGTCCGTGGCGCCCACGCCGGGCTACCGACGGCCGCGCCAACATAGACGATGTTCACGCAGCGCCGGTCCGTCGCGACGTAGACACGGTACAGCGTCCCCTGCCCCGTAACGGCGCCGCTGAACGAGAATCCGGGCGTCAAGCTGTGTGCGATCGAGCCCGTGTTCTCGGTGAGAACATCTGAGACGGTCTTGCTGGGCGCAAGAACGGTCCCGGCTGTGACGGGCGACGCGACTGAGAAGAACACAGGGCTCCACGGGCCGTACGAGACCGCCGGCAATGCATTCGGAAAGCCTCCGTACAGCTTCCGCACCGCCCGGACCCGCCAGAGAACCTCGCCGCCGAACTTCGGGCCGCCGGATGCGGAATAGTAGTCGCGCTCGTCCGCCACGTTGGTCGTCGTGGCGACGAGCTTGTCGGCATTGACGAACCAGACTTCGTACGACGTCGCGCCTTCGACGGGAGTCCACCGGACGAGCCCTGGAACGTCAGGCGTGATCTGCTCCGGCAAGGCCTCCCACTGGGTGTTGAAGCCAAAGGGCTTGCTCCACGCTGTGACTCCGCGAGCGGTGTGCGCTCGCACACGCGCGTAAAGGGCGTAGGGGCGGCCTGTCATCCAGGGCAGAGCGAGAGGGACCGTGGCGGCAGGTGCGTGAAGGGGTTTGCTCGAGTCTGTTGTCCAGACAATCGTTCGCTCGTCGAACTTCGTGCCCGTTGCCAGCTGGAAGTCGTAGCGGGTCGCTCCCTCGTAGGGCTGCCAGGCAAAGGAGGGTGTTCGTGAAAACGTGTCTTGGTACTGCTCGTCCGCACGGAGCATGAAGGCATGCACGCCGCTGGGCGCGGCGAGCGACGTCGACCCGGCCGCCGGGATGTAGGCGAGGGCGGCCAGAGCGACCAGGGTGAGAAGGCGTGCGAGCATCCTCGTTCCCTGCGCTTGTCGGCAGGTGAGAGCTACACCTTGAGCACCCGTTCAAGGAGTCCCGCCGCAGCGAGGACGAGCGCGTCGGCACCCGGGCGGCCGGCGATCTGGACCGAGGCGGGCAGGCCGTCCTCCGCCGCGCCGCAGGGCAACGCGAGCGACGGGGCGCCGATCACGTTGAACGGCCAGGTGAGGAGGGTCAGCTTCCCGCGCAGTTCGCGCTCGTCCTGCCCCGCTGACGGGGCGACGAACGGGAGCGTGGGCGTGACGATCAGGTCGATCTCGTCGAAGAGCTCGCTCATCTGGTCGCGGTACGTCTCGCGGGCGCGGAGCCCAGCCTCGTACTCGCCCTCGGTGACGGCGAAGCAAGTCTCCAGCTTGGCGGCGACGTTCGCGCTGTACAGGTCGGCGTGCTCGGCGAAGAGCTCGCGGTGAACGTCTGCTGCCTCGCGCATGAACACCGTCCGGGCGCCGTCTGCGAGCGGTGGATCCACGGAGCGGCGGTCGGGGAAGCGCGCGGCGCTCTCTTCGACGCGGAGACGGACGAGCGGCTCCGCGTGCTCGGTCCAGGCAACGCCGACGGGGACGTCCTCGAGCGAGGCGAGCGAGGCACGCTCGAATCCGGGTACGAGCGCGTCCATCATCGCTGCGCACTCCTCGACCGAACGGGCCATCGGCCCGGCGTGGTCGAGGCTCGGCGCTAGAGGGAAGCACCCGTCGAGCGGGACGAGTCCCCAGGTCGGCTTGAAGCCGACCACGCCGCAGCAGGCGGCCGGGATCCGGATCGAGCCGCCGGTGTCGGAGCCGAGCGCGGCGTCGGCGAGCCCAGCCGCCAGTGCCGCCGCGGAGCCTCCGCTCGAGCCGCCGGCCACGCGGCCCGGCGCGATCGGATTCGGGACGTTCCCGTAGTGCGGGTTCTCGGACGTCGTCCCGTACGCGAACTCGTGCAGGTTCGTCTTGCCGACGTTCGCGTAGCCATGGGCCTCGAGTCGGACGACCGCCTCGGCCGTCTCGGCCGGCACGTGCTCGGCGAAGATCGCGGAGCCGTAGGTGGTGGTCAGGCCGGCGGTGTCGAAGAGGTCCTTGACGGCGAGGCTGATGCCCTCCGCGGGCCGCTCGGGCCGTGCGAGGAAGATCCCGGCGGTCTCGTTCAGTCGACCGCCAGGTAGATGAACCCGATCGCGATCGTCCCGGCCGCGATCAGGCAGAAGACGACGAACAGCCCCCAGGCCCAGAGCATGTTCTTGCGCTCGATCTCGGGATCCAGCATCACGGCAACCTAGATGACCACGTCCACCGCGGCGGCGACGAACACCAGCGCGAGATAGAGGAGGGAGGCATGGAAGAGGAGCGACGCCTGCCGCGGCGCCGTGTGCCGAGCCAACTGCACCGCGAGCCAGACGAAACCGGCGCCGAGCACGAGCGCCGCGACGAGGTAGGCGATCCCGAGTGTCCCCCAGACGAAGGGAACCGCGGTGACGGCGACCAGGACGAGCGAGTAGAGGACGATCTGCTTCACCGTCTCGCGCTCGCCGCGCACGACCGGCAGCATCGGGATCCCGGCCGCCTCGTAGTTCCGCTTGATCAGGAGCGCGAGCGCCCAGAAGTGGGGCGGCGTCCAGAAGAAAACGATCAGGAACAGCGAGATCGCCGGCAGGGTCAGATTCCCGGTCGCCGCCGCCCAACCGACGAGCGGCGGAATCGCTCCGGCCGCGCCGCCGATGACGATGTTCTGCGGCGTCGTCCGCTTCAGCCAGCGCGTGTAGACGAGGACGTAGAAGAGGTTCCCGACCAGGGCCAGCGTCGCGGTCAGGAGATTGACCAGCCCGGCGAGCAGCACGAACGACAGCGCGGACAGCACGAGTCCGAACTCCAGCGCGTACGCCGGGAGCACCCGACCGGCGGTCACCGGCCGGGCCCGCGTGCGCTCGCCCATCAACGAGTCGATGTCCCGGTCGAGGACGTGGTTGAGGGCGCTGGCGCCGCCGCAGGCGAGCGCGAGCCCGACGATCAGCACGGCCAGGTCGCCGAGCGGCGGGACGCCCTGCGCGCCGACGAACATGCCGCAGATACCGGTGAGGAGGAGCAGCGACATGATCCGCGGCTTCGTCAACGTGACGTAGTCCCGCCAGGCGCCGATCGGTGCCGTCCCGCCCCGGAAGACCAGACCGGTCAGCACGAGCGTCGATGCGAACGCGATCGCGGCGGCGGCCAGGTGCAGCCCCTGCACGGTGATCAGCGCAGCGGCGCCGAAGAGCACGATCGAGACGAGCGCCGGGAGCACCAGCCGCCGGTGTCCGAGCCAGGCGGCGATCAGCACCGCGACGAGCGGCGGCAGGGCCAACGCCGAGAGCAGTTGGTGGGCGGCGCCGAGCGAGGCCGCACCGCTGATCACGGCGACGAGCGTGGCGGCCGATGCGCCGACCGCCGCCAGCCGCAGCCAGGGACTAGGCGGTGACTCGCGCATCACGCTCCTTCAGCTTCAGCCGCAGATCCCGCAGCGGCCGCGCGCTGGCGACGTACGGAACCGGCTGCGTGAAGTTCTCCGGCGGCGGCGGCGAGGGGGCGAACCACTCGAGCGTGTCGGCCATCCACGGATCGTTGCCGACGCGCACGCCGCGGCGCCGCGTCCGGAAGATGTTGATGACGAAGAGCAGCACGCCGACCGCCATCACGCCGGCGCCGATCGTCGAGGTGAGGTTCCAGGCCTCCCACCAGCCACCGTTCGAGTACGTGTAGATCCGGCGGGGCATGCCGAGCAGCCCGAGGAAGTGCTGCGGCATGAAGGTGGCGTTGAAGCCGACGAACATCAGCCAGAACGTCCACTTGCCGAGTGTCTCGTTCAGCTTTCGCCCGAACATCTTCGGCCACCAGTAGAAGAGCCCGCCGAAGATCGCGAACATGGCGCCGCCGAACATCGTGTAGTGGAAGTGGGCGACGACGAAGTACGTGTCCTGCACCTGCCAGTCGACCGGGAAAGCGGCGAGGTAGATCCCCGTGAGGCCGCCGAGCGTGAAGATCGCGATGAACCCGAGCGCGAACAGCATCGGCGTGTCGAAGATCAGGTTCCCGCGCCACGTGGTCGCGAGCCAGTTGAGGATCTTCACGCCGGTCGGGATCGCGACCAGCATCGTCGTGATCATGAAGAAGCTCTGCAGGCCCCAGCCGAGCCCGACCGTGAACATGTGGTGGGCCCAGACGAGCATCGAGATGAAGGCGATGCCGACGGTCGAGAGGGCGACCGCCTTGTAACCGAAGATCGGCTTGCGCGAGAACACCGGGATGATCTCGGAGATCATCCCCATCGCGGGCAGGATGATCACGTAGACCTCGGGGTGACCGAAGAACCAGAAGATGTGCTGGTAGAGGATCGCGCTGCCGCCCTGGTCGGGGATGAAGAAATGCGTGCCGACCTGCCGGTCGAGCAGCAGCATGAGCAGCCCGGCGCCGATCACGGGCAGGATCACGACCAGCATCCAGGCATAGACGACGATCGACCAGACGAACAGCGGCATCCGCGTCCAGGTCATGCCGGCCGTTCGCATGTTGTTGATGGTCGCGATGAAGTTGATCGCGCCGGCGAGGGACCCGAGCGCGAGGATGTGCAGCGCGAGGATCCAGAGGTCGACGCCGTGGCCGGGGCTGTACTTGAGCTCGGTAAGCGTCGTGTAGCCGGTCCAACCGGCCTTCGACGGCCCGCCCTTGGCGAAGAAGCTCGAGTAGAGCACGACGCCGCCGAGCAGGAACAGCCAGTACGAGAGCGCGTTCAGCCGAGGGAACGCCACGTCGCGGGCGCCGATCATCAGCGGGACGAGGTAGTTGCCGAACCCCGCGAGGATCGGTACGACGACGAGGAACACCATCGTCGTCCCGTGGATCGTGAAGAGCTCGTTGTACCGGTCGCGGGTGACGAAGTGCTCGTTCGGCGTCGCCAGCTGGGCGCGCATGAACAGCGAGAGCAGGCCGCCGAGAAGGAGGAAGAACAGACTCGTCGAGATGTAGAGGATCCCGATCCGCTTGTGGTCGACGGACGTAATCCAGCCCGTGAGGCCGCCGCGCTTCCAGTCGGCGCGATACGGCTGGGTCTCGGCTCTAGCCGCCACCGAAGCGCTCCTTCAGGTAGCCGGTCGCCGAGTCCATCGTCTGCTGGTCCCACGTCGCCCCGACCGCCGGCATCTTGTTCTTGCCGTTCCGGAGCAGCTGTTCGAGCGCCTTCGGGTCGGCGACGACCCCGTTTCCGACCAGCGTCGGCCCGTAGTCGCCCTGCCCCAACGGGCCGTGGCAGGTCGCGCAGACGCCGTCGAAGACCTCCTTGCCGATCACCTGGCTGGCGCCCGTGTGCTGACCGAGGAAGCGTGCGTA
>JBKOVQ010000198.1:0-4895 GCA_046723985.1 Actinomycetota bacterium
TCTCGCGGACGATCGAATCGAGTCGGTTCGCGACGACGGCGAGCGTGACGGGGTCGAACGAGCTCACCGTGCGAGCGCCTGCTCGGCCGTCGGCAGGCTCTCGGCCTGCTCCGGCGCGACCTCGAGCAGGTAGTTACCACGCTGGGTGACGACAGCGCTCGAGCCGGGGTAGACGACGACAGTCGTCGTCGGCTCGCGCACGATCGCGGGTCCGACGATGCTCGTCCCCGGCGCGAGGGACGGGCCGTCGTACCGGGGAACCGTCGATAGCCCGGTCTCCTTGAAGTAGGCCTGGATGTGCGCCTCGGCGCTGGGCGGCGCCGGCTGTCGCGGCCGCAGTTCGAGCTTGTCGAGCACGGCCGTCGCCCGGACCTTCCAGAGCAGGCACTCCAGATACTGACCTGGCTCCCGCACGGCGAAGATGCGCTCGTGCGTTGCATGGAAGACCTCCTCCACCGCGCGCACGTCCTCGTCCGAGTCGAGCCGTCGGGGCACCGGCACGTCGAGCTCCCACACCTGCGCGCGGTACCGGGCTTCGACGAGGAACTCCTTACGCGTCCCCGTCACCGGTAACCCGGCCAGACTCGCCAGGAACTCGTCCGCCCGCTCCTCGACGTCGGCGAGCGCGTCGTTCACGGCCTCCCGGTCGAGCGAGCGCGTCTCCTCGTACCGGCTGCGCGAGAACTCCGAGACGATGTCCGCGAACAGCGCTCCGCATGCGGAGAGCGCGCTCGCCATCGACGGCAGGAGCACGCGGCGGCAGCCGAGCTCACGGGCGATCGGCACGACGTTGAGGCCCGATGCACCACCGCCTGCGACCATGGTCACCTCGCGAGGATCGATCCCCTGGGCGATCGTGATCTCGCGGATCGCGCCGACGATGTTCTCGGACGCGATCGTCAGCGCCGCGTGAGCGCCCTCGTGGACGGAGAGGCCGAGCGGCGCCGCCACTGCCCGCTCGACAGCCGCATACGCCGCCTCCGCGTCGAGCGGCAACCGCCCGCCCAGGAAATAGTCGGGGTCGATCCAGCCGAGGACGACGGCGGCGTCGGTGATCGTCGGAGCGGTACCTCCGTGGCCGTAGCAGGCCGGACCGGGGTCGGCGCCGGCGCTCTGTGGGCCGACGCGCAGCAGCCCGCCCGGGTCGATCCACACGATCGAGCCACCGCCAGCGCCGATCGACTTCACGTCGACCGCCCGGATTCCGGTGATGTGGCCGATCCAGCGGCCGCCGAGCCAGGTCTCCGCGGAGTAGTTGATCCCGCCGCCAGAGACGAGACCGACGTCGAACGTCGTCCCGCCCGTGTCGCAGACGATCAGGTCGCGGTCGGCCGTCTCGGCGTCCGCGTAGGTGAGCGCGGCGACCGGCGCCATCGACGGGCCCGAGCCGATCGAGTAGATCGGCCGCTCGGTCACCTCCTGCGGCCGCCAGGCGCCGCCGAACGACGTGGCGATGAAGACGTGCCCGCCCAGCCCGGCTGCCCGCAAGTCCTGCTCCAGGGTCCGCAGGTAGTCCTGCATCAGCGGTTTCAGCGATGCGTCGATCGCCGTCGAAGACGCCCGCCTGTACTCGCGAATGATCGGGTTCAGCTGGTGCGAGAGCGTGAACGGCACTTCCGGCCACTCGCGTGCGAGCAGCTGGCCCACCTGCAGCTCGTGTTGGGGGTTGACGATCGACCAGACCAGGCAGACCGCGACTGCTTCGGCGCCGAGGCGGCGCGCGTCGGCGATCGCCTCGAAGACGCTCTGCTCGTCGAGCTCGACGAAGACGTCCCCCTCCGAATCGATCCGCTCCCGAATCTCGAACGTCAGGTAGCGAGGCACGTAGGGCGGCGGATACGGGAGCTGCCGGAACGGCTCGAGCTTGCCGCCCTCGCGGAGCAGCAGAATGTCCGGGAACCCCTCGGTGGTGAAGAACGCGGTCCGGGCGGTGCGGCCCTCGACGATCGCATTCGTGGCGCGGGTCGTGCCGTAGGTGAAGACGTCGGTCCGTCCGAGCAGCTCGGCGACCGTCACGCCCAGCTCGGGTTCGAGCTGGGCGAGGGCGTCCTCGATGCTCTGGAACGCGCGCTCGAGGTCGGTCGGCGCCTTCGCGAGATGGAGCGCGCCTGCCTCGTCGGCGACGACCACGTCCGTGAACGTGCCCCCGGTGTCGACGGAGATGCGGAAACCCATCAGCTGCCGACGGTCGCCACGCGCCTCTCTGTCAGGTGACCGATGCGGCCTCGACGAGCGCGTCATCGAGGATCTCGAGCCCCTCCTCGACCTCGCCGGCCTCCGCGAGGATCGGAACGAGCACACGGAGCACGTTCGAATAGAGGCCGCACGTGAGGAGCATGAGCCCGCGCTCGCGCGCGATCTCGGTCGTCCGTCTCGCGAGCTCCGTGGCCGGCCGGCGCGAGCCCGGATCCTCGACGAGCTCGAGCGCCAGCATCGGCCCGAGCCCGCGAACCTCACCGACCTGCCGCACGCGCCCGGCGATGTCGTCGAGGCGGGCGCGAATGCGCGCACCCACAGCGTCCGACTTCGCCCGGAAGTCGTCCGTCGCGATCTCGTCCAGGACGGCGATGGCGGCGGCGCAGGCGACGGGATTGCCGCCGAACGTCCCGCCGAGGCCGCCGGGCGGGACGGCGTCGACGACCTCAGCCCGGCCTGTGACGCCGGCGAGCGGAAGCCCCCCGCCGAGCGACTTCCCGGAGACGACGAGATCGGGCTCTATGCCGAAGTGCTCGACCGCCCAGACGGGGCCCGTGCGACCGATCCCGGACTGCACCTCGTCGGCGACGTAGAGGATGCCGTGCTCGCGACAGAGCGCGGTCAGGCGTTGGAGGAACTCTCCCGGCATCGGGATGAACCCGCCCTCGCCCTGCACGGTCTCGAGCACCACGCATGCGACCGACTCGGGATCGACGTCAGCCTTGAACAGGTGCTCGATCGCCGCGATCGCTGCGTCCGTGTCCACACCGCGGAACGGGTACGGGGCGACCGTGCGGTGGACCTCCGGCGCGAACGGCCCGAACCCCAGCTTGTAGGGCACGACCTTGCTCGTCATCGTCATCGCGAGCAGCGTCCGCCCGTGGAACGCGTAGTCGAAGACGACGACGGCCTGACGGTCAGTGGCGACGCGCGAGATCTTGACCGCGTTCTCGATCGCTTCTGCGCCGGAATTGACGAGGATGCTGCGTTGCTCGCCTCGGCCACACGGCGAGAGCTCGGCAAGCCGGCGGCACACCTCGACGTAGGGCTCGTACGCGCTGACCATGAAGCACTGGTGCAGGTACCGGTCGACCTGCTCGTGGATCGCGGCGACGGCGGCAGGGAAGTTGTGGCCGGTGTTCTGGCAGCCGATCCCGCCGGCGAAGTCGATGTAGCTGCGACCGTCCACGTCCCAGATCCGGGCGCCTTCCGCGCGGTCGACGACGACGGGCGAGACGGCGACGCCCCGGGCGACGTAGCGCGATCGCGCCTCCAGGATGCGCTCGCTCTCGGTGCCGTGCTGAATCGCCATCGTGACGGGGACATTACCCCGCAGAACGCGTGAAGTCTCGGAGTCCGATAATCCACTCGAGCGAGCGAAGGAGGTCACGATGGTGTTGAAGGTCGATCTGAACGCGGACATGGGCGAGTCCTACGGCCGCTGGACGCTCGGGAACGACGAGGCGCTGATGCCGCACCTGACATCGGCCAACGTCGCATGCGGGTTCCATGGCGGCGACCCGCACGTGATGCGGAAGACGGTGGCGCTGGCACTCGAGCACGGCGTCGGCATCGGCGCCCACGTCGCCTTCCCGGACCTGATCGGGTTCGGCCGGCGGCGCCTGGCCGCCACTCCGGATGAGGTCGCAGACTATGTCGTCTACCAGGCGGGCGCGATCCGGGCGTTCGTCGAGGCGGCCGGCGGGACGCTCCAGCACGTGAAGCCCCACGGTGCCATGTACACCACGATCGTGGACAGTGCGGAGCACGCCGAGGCCGTCGCAGGGGCCGTCGCGAGCCTCGGCCCCGACGTGATCCTGCTCATGCCTCCCGATGTGGGACCCGCTGCGGAGAGAGCCGGCGTCCCGTTCGTGCCGGAGGGCTACGTGGACCTCGACTACGACGCAGCCGGAAAGCTCGTGCTCGAGCGTGTGAAGCAGCTCCGCGACCCGCAGGAGATGGGTGAGCGGGCGTTGCGACTCGTCCGCGTCGGGAGCGTCCCGACGATCGACGGCGGCGAGCTTCGCCTCCGGGCGGAGAGCATCTGCGTCCATGGCGACGCGCCGAACGCGCCCGAGATCGCGCAGGCGATCCGAGTCGCGCTCGAATCGGAAGGGATCGAGCTCGCGCCGCTGGCCGAGCTGCGGGCGACCACGCCTGCGAGCGCGGGTTAGGATCGCCGCGGTGACGACGACCGTCTCACCGGTGATCGCGCAGCAGCCGGCTCAGGAGGGCAAACCGGGGATCACGTACCGCCAGGCCGGCGAGCGTGCCGTCCTCGTCGAGTACGGCGAGATGGTCTTCGACCTCGCCCTCAACTTCCTCGTGCTCGCCGCGAAGGACGCCCTCGACGAGCAGCCGCCCGACGGCCTGATCGAGACGGCACCCGGTTTCCGCTCGATGCTCGTCTCCTACGACCCGTTCGCGCTCTCGTCTGCAGAGCTCCTTGACCACCTCCAGGCCGTGCACGACGCGCTCGACCCCGAGCGCGGGATCACGATCCCGAGCCGCGTCGTCCACCTGCCGGTGGCGTTCGACGACGCCCAGACGCGGGCTGCCGTCGAGCGCTACGTGCACTCGATCCGCTCGGACGCGCCGAACGCCGAGGGCGGGACGAACATCGACTACGTCGTCCGCTACAACGGCATGCGCGACCGGGACGAGCTGTACGAGACGGTGCTGGCGACGGAGCACTGGAC
>JBKOVQ010000024.1:0-13165 GCA_046723985.1 Actinomycetota bacterium
GCACGACGACGAGGAGCTCCAGGTGCTCCAGCGCGAGCGGAAGCGGCGCTTGGAGTCGATCGAGGCGTTCGAGGTCGCGGGCCGAGCGGAGCAGGCGGCGAAGGAGCAGTCCGAGCTGGAGGTCCTCGAGGAGTTCATGCCCGAACCGCTCTCGGAGGACGAGCTCGAGCAGATCGTCGACGACGCGATCGCGGAGGTGGGGGCGACGAGCATGCGCGACCTCGGCCGCGTGATGGCGGACGTGATGCCGCAGATCGCCGGTCGCGCGGACGGCTCGGCCGTCAGCCAGCTGGTGCGCGAGAAGCTGGCGTAGTCGGCCCGACGGGCGGACTCCCGGGTGGCTCTTTCGAACGTGTCGGCTCCGGCCGAGACCGGCCCTAGCCTGCCGAGGCGCTCCCGGCCTCCTCCCCACGGCGAGCGTAGCCGCGAAATCGTCGTCGGTGCGTGACCGGGGAGTGCCGAATTGCGTCTCGCGCCGCGGTCGGGCCCACGTCGAAGGCCCGGCGGGCGTGGTACCTACACTGTCCGGGAGTTGCAGGAAGTTCTCTCGATCTCGAACGACGTCGCCGCCGAGCTCGCGGGCGTCGGCGACGGCGTGCTCGGTGCACTCCGTGAGCGCCTCCACTGCACGATCCGACTGCGCGGGAACCAGCTGACGCTGGAGGGTGACGACTCCAACGTCGCCGAGGCGCGGGCCGTGGTCGACGAGCTGGTCGAGTTGGTCGAGGGGGGCCACGAGATCGGCCCGGGGACGGTCGACGCGGTGTTCGGCGCTCTCGACCAGGCCGAGGACATCCGCGACGTGTTCGAGGACGTCGTCTGGCGGCACCGCGGCACGAAGATCGCCCCGAAGACCGTCAACCAGAAGCGCTACGTGGACGCGATCCGCTCGCACACGATCACGTTCGCGATCGGCCCTGCCGGCACGGGCAAGACCTACCTGGCAATGGCCCTGGCGGTCGCGGCGCTCTCGGATCGCGAGGTCGGCCGGATCATCCTCACCCGCCCCGCGGTCGAGGCCGGTGAGCGGCTCGGCTTCCTTCCCGGCGACCTGCTCGCGAAGGTCGATCCCTACCTCCGCCCGCTGTACGACGCGCTGTACGACATGCTCGACGCCGACCGGTTGACCTCGTACATGGAGAAAGGCGCGATCGAGGTCGCGCCCCTCGCGTTCATGCGGGGGCGCACCCTGAACGACTCGTTCATCATCCTCGACGAGGCGCAGAACACCAGCCCCGAGCAGATGCAGATGTTCCTGACGCGCCTCGGCTTCGGCTCGAAGGTGGTCGTGACAGGCGACGTCACGCAGATCGACCTGCCGCCGCAGCAGGCATCCGGGCTCGTCACCGTCCAGGACATCCTCGGCGCGATCGACGGCATCGCCTTCGTCGAGTTCTCGAACGCGGACGTCGTCCGCCACAAGCTGGTGCAGCGGATCGTCGAGGCTTACCGGATGCACGCAGAGGCGACCGGCACCAACCGCCGCCGCTGAGTGCCATGCTCGAGATCGAGGTCTCGAACCGCAGCGGCGTTCAGGTTGAGAAGGATGCGGCCGCGGCCCTCGCGCGGCGCGTCCTCGCCGCCGAGGGGATCGACGAGGGTGAGCTCGGCATTGCGTTCGTAGGCCCGGAGGAGAGCCGTGCGCTCAAGCGCGAGCACCTCGGCGTCGACGAACCGACCGACGTGCTCTCGTTCCCCATCGACGGCCGCGACGACCTCCCGTCGGGACTGCCCCGGCAGCTGGGCGACGTCGTGCTCTGCCCGCAGGTGGTCGGCGACAACTGGCATCGGCCGCTCGCGCACGGTCTGCTCCACCTGCTCGGCTACGACCACGGGCCCGAGATGGAGGAGCGCGAGGAGGTGCTGAGTCGGTGGCAGTGACGCGCGTTCCCCTGCGCGAGCGGCTCCGGCGCACTCGGGTCGGGAACGGCGCCGGCGCGCTGCTCCCGGGCACCGGTCAGGGCCGGCGGCGGATCTCGATCGTCGAGAGCTTCAACTATGCGGTCGAGGGGATCATCCACGTCCTCCGCACACACCGGAACATGCGGATCCACCTGGCCGCCGCGGCGATTGTCCTGGTCATCGCGCTGTGGATCGGCGTCACCCGCATGGAGCTGGTGGTGCTGCTGCTCGCGATCGCGTTCGTCCTGATCGCAGAGATGATCAACTCGGCGGTCGAGGCGGCGATTGACGTCGCGACCAGCTCCTTCGATCCGCTGGCGAAGCTGGCCAAGGACATTGCCGCGGGCGCCGTCCTGATCGCCTCGATCAACGCGGTCGCTGTCGGCTACCTCGTCTTCTCCGGCCATGTCAGCGAGTCGACCACGAACTTCCTCGACCGGCTCCGCGACGCTCCGATCAAGATCACGATCATCGCGCTGATCCTCGTGATCATCATCGTGATCGCAACGAAGGCGGTCAGCGGACGCGGCACGCCCCTGCGCGGCGGCCTGCCGTCCGGGCACGCGGCGATCGCGTTCGCGGCGTGGATGGCGGTAACGCTCACCCTCGGCCCGAGCGAGCACCGCTTCTTCGTTTCGACGATGATGTTCGCCGTGGCGGTGCTCGTCGCCCACACCCGCATCGAGTCGGGCGTGCACTCGACACTCGAAGTCGTGTACGGCGGCGCGCTCGGCGCGGGCGTCACGCTGGTCGTCTTCCAGCTCTTCTATTGATCGACGCGACCGATAGAGAGCTGTACGAGCGCGCCGAGCGGATCAAGCAGAACGCGTATGCGCCGTACTCGAACTTCCTCGTCGGGGCGGTGCTGCGGGCGCGCGACGGGACGCTCTTCGACGGCGTCAACGTCGAGAACGCCGCGTACCCGCTCGGCGTCTGCGGCGAGAAGACCGCGTACGTCACCGCCGTCACGCAGGGATACAAGCCGGGCGACTTCGATCTGATCGTGATCAACGCCTCGCCGTGCGGCGGCTGCCGGCAGTGGCACGTCGAGTTCAAGGTCGACCGCGTTGTCTACGCGAACAACGACGGCGAGCTGGTCGAGCACACGCCGGACGAGCTGCTGCCCGACACCTTCGTTCTTGAGTGATCTCGTCACGGGATCCGTGAAGTCGGGCTTCGTCGTGGTCGCCGGCCGGCCGAACGTGGGGAAGTCCACGCTCGTGAACGCCCTCTGCGGCGGCAAGGTCGCGATCGTCTCCGACAAGCCCCAGACGACCCGGCAGCGGATCTTCGGGATCGCCAACGGCGACGACTACCAGCTCGTACTCGCCGACCTGCCGGGGTTCCAGCGGCCGCGCGACCCGCTCACCGAGCACATGCAGCGCACGGTCGACTCCTCGTTCGAGGACGTCGACGCGGTGCTGTTCGTCGTCGACGCCCGGGAGCGGATCGGCGCCGGCGACCGCTTCATCGCGAAGCGCGTCTTCGCGCTCGGCGTCCCGATCGTGATCGCCGTGAACAAGGTCGATCGGCTCAAGCCGGGCCACATCGCTTCACAGATGCAGACCGCCGCCGCGCTCGGAGATTTCCACGCGCTCCACCCCGTGAGCGCAAAAACCGGCGACGGCGTCGGCGAGCTGCGCGACGAGCTCGTCGGCCTGCTTCCCGAAGGGCCGCTCTACTTCCCGCCCGAGCAGCGCACCGATCTCTCGGTCGAGACGCAGATCGCCGAGCTTGTCCGCGAGCAGGCGCTGCGGCTGACGAAGGAGGAGGTGCCGCACGCGGTCTCGGTCGAGGTCGAGGAGATCGAGGAGAAGGTCGTCCGCGCGAACGTCTTCGTCGAGACCGAGTCGCAGAAGCAGATCCTGGTCGGCAAAGGCGGCTCGATGGTGCGCCAGATCGGGACCCGTGCCCGGCCCGAGATCGAGCACCTGCTCGGCCGGAAGATCTTTCTCGAGCTCCAGGTGAAGGTGCGGCCGCGCTGGCGTCGCGACGAGGCGATGCTGGAACGCCTGGGCCTCTGACCCAGTCCGCAGCGTGAGAACCTCCTGCAAATCGGCCGCTGCCGCTGAACAGCGATGGTGTGGCTAGCCGTATGGCCGTCCAATACGGCGTGTGCCACCATGCGACCGTGCCGACCGTCCTGATCGTCGACGATCACCCGAGCTTTCGTGCAAGCGCGAAGGCGATCCTCGAAGCAGACGGATTCGAGGTCACGGGGGAGGCGGAGGACGGCGAATCGGCCATTGCAGCCGCAGGGCGCCTGCACCCGGACATCGTGCTCCTCGACGTGCAGCTCCCCGATCTCGACGGCTTCGAGGTCGCGCGCAGGCTGATCGCCGAGGACGACGAGACGTGCGTCGTGCTCGTCTCGAGCCGCGACGGTGCCGACTTCGGGCCGCTCGTCGAGAGCAGCGGCGCCTGCGGGTTCGTCCCGAAGAGCGAGCTCTCGGGCGACGCGGTGACGGCATTGCTCTGCGCCCGCTGATGCGCCTCGCCGACAACCTCAGGTTCGCTGTCTTCCCCCTGGCGCTCCTGGTTGCGGCGGGAGCCACAGTGCTGGTCGCGACCTCCGACCACGAGTCGAATGCGGTAGCGAACGGGGTCGTGTACCCGGTGATCGGGCTTTCCTTCGTGATCAGCGGACTGATCGCCTGGACGCTGCGCCCGGCCAACGGCACCGGACGGCTGCTCGTGCTCGTCGGCTTCCTCTGGATGGTCAGCGCGCTCTGGGAGGCGAACGACGAGTGGGTCTACGGGCTGGGCGCCCTCGTCGGCAGCCTCTTCCTGGCCGCGTTCGTCCATCTGATGCTCGCCTTCCCGGACGGTCGTCTCGGAACTCCGCTCGAGCGTCGCCTGATCGGTGCGCTCTGGGTGACCGCGTTCCTCGCGAACGCGCTCCCGGCCGTCTTCAGGAAGGACACCCCGGACTGCAAGGACTGCCCCGACAACCCCTATCTGATCGTCCACAACAAGTCGCTCGCCAACGGCCTGGAGGTGTTCTTCACCGTCCTCGGCGGCGTGATCTTCCTCGGCGTGCTCGTCCTCCTGATCCGCCGGTGGCAACGGGCCAGCCCGGCGCGGCGGCGGATCCTCGGCCCGGTGTACCTCTCCGGCGGGCTCGCCGCCGGCCTTGTCGCCGTCCTCTTCGTCGTCGGCTCCTTCTCCGACGAGGCCCGAAACGTGCTCGGCGTAGTCGCGTTCTTGACCTTCGGGACCGTGCCGCTGTTCTTCCTCGCCGGACTGCTGCGTGACCGCCTCTACCGTCCGGCCGCGCGGCTGCTCCGCGAGGTCCCCGACGAGCCCACCCCGGAGCAGGCCCAGGAGGGTCTGCGAAGGGTGCTCGGCGACCCGACGCTCCAGTTCCTCACCTGGCTGGACGAGGTCAACGGCTACGTCGACGCGCGTGGCAACCCCGTCGCGCTGAAGCCCGACACCCCTCGTCGAGCGACAACGCGGATCGACCGCGAGTCCGACGGCCACCCGCTGGCCGCCCTCGTGCATGACTCGGCGCTGCTCCACCAGGGTGGCGTGCTGGACGAGGTCGTTTCCGCCGCCCGGCTCGCGATCGAGAAAGACCGTGGCCTCCAGGCGCTGCGGCGCAGCGAGGTCCGCAGCCGCGCTCTCCTCGACGCGATCCCGGACCTGATGTTCCGGATCGCCCGCGACGGCACCTACCTCGAGGTGAAGGGCGACCCGGCCCGCATGGTCGTGCCGCCCGAAGAGCTGCTCGGGCAGTCCGTCCGCGACGTGCTCCCACCCGACCTGGCCGAGCAGTTCGAGGCCACGCTCGCGATGCCGGTCTCGAAGGGCGTCCAGACGCTCGAGTACCGGCTCCCGATCGGCGGCGAGGAGCGGTACTTCGAGGCGCGGATGATGCCGTCCGGCAACGACGAGGTCGTCGTCATCGTCCGCGACTTCACCGACCGGGCTCGGCTGGAGGAGGAGCTTGCTCGGCGGTTGCGCGAGGTGCAGCACGAGCAGGAGTTCACGCGCGCGGTCGTCAACACCGCGCCGATCGTCCTCATGCTCTGCGACGACGAGGGACGCGTCGTCCGCTTCAACGACACCACAGAGGCGCTCTTCGGCTACCCGGACGACGAGGAGATTCGGGACCGATTCCTCTGGGACGCGTTCGTCGTCGAGGAGGATCGGGACGCCGTCGTGGACACGTTCGGCCGCGTCCACCCAGTGCGCCCCGTCGAGGTGCGGAGCCGCTGGCTGACCCGGGACGGCGCGGTGCGGACGATCGACGCCTCGATCGCGCACATCGTCGACGGGCAGGGCCTCAAACGGCGCATCGTCGCAGGGCTGGACATCACCGATCTGGTCGAGCAGCGGGAGGAGCTGAAAGCGCAGCGCGACTTCCTCGCAGTCGTCGCACGCGCGACCCCGAGCCTGTTGATCGCGGTCGAGCGAGACGGAACGGTCGCGCCCGAGGGTGTCAACTACGCGTTTCGCGAGCTGACCGGCTACAACGACGAACAGGCTATCGGCAAGCGGTTCTGGGACCTGGTCGCCCCGCCCGAGCTGGTCGACGAGGTCAAGCGTGCGTTCGAAGAGCAGGTCGCGACCGGCGTCAGCATCGAGCACGAGATCGCATGGATCGGGAGCTCCGGCACCTGGCGCATCGTCGCCTGGTGGCTGCGCCCGCTTGAGGAGTCCGCGGACAAGTTCATCGTCTGCGGCACTGACATCACCGACCGGAAGGCGCAGGAGGCGGAGCTGCGCGCCTCGCGGTCACGGATCGTCGAGGCGGCGGACGATGCGCGTCGGCGCCTCGAGCGCAACCTGCACGACGGCGCGCAGCAGCGACTGGTCTCTCTCTCGCTCGCGCTGCGGCTGGCGCAGTCGCGCCTGCGCGAGGACCCGGACGGCGCCGAGCAGCTGCTCGTGGGGGCGGCCGACGAGCTAACGCAGGCATTGGGCGAGCTGCGCGAGCTGGCGCGCGGCATCCACCCTGCGGTGCTGACCGACCGCGGCCTGTCCGCGGCGCTGGAGGCGCTCGCCGCGCGCGCGCCGCTCCCGGTCGAGCTCTCCGCCGACCTCGAGGACCGGCTTCCTGGCCCGGTCGAGGCGGCCGCCTACTACGTGGTCGCCGAGGCGCTGACGAACGTCGCGAAGTACTCCGACGCATCGGCCGTCGAAGTCCGTGCCCAGCGCCAGAACGGGCGGGTGGTCGTCGAGGTCGCCGACGACGGGGTCGGCGGCGCCGACCCGTCGCTCGGCTCCGGCCTGCGCGGCCTGGCCGACCGCGTCGAGGCCCTGGACGGCCAGCTGGAGGTGATGAGCAGCGCGGGCGAGGGGACGACGGTCCGGGCTGTGATCCCTCTGGCCGGGCTCTAAGGTAGACCGCGATGACAGGCAGCCTGCCAACCGGGACGGTCACCCTGCTCTGCACGGACATCGAGGGCTCCACCGTCCTCGTCGGCCGGCTGGGCGGCGACTACGCTCGCGTGCTCGACCAGCACCGAAGCATCGTCCGGGACGCCGTGCTCGCAGCGGGCGGCATGGAGATCGACTGCCGCGGCGACGAGATGCTGCTCGTCTTCACCGACGCGCGGGCTGCGGTTGAAGGCGCGGTCGCCGCCCAGCGCGCGCTCGCCGCCCACCCCTGGCCGGACGGGAGCCCAGTGCGGGTGCGCATGGGCCTGCACACGGGCGAGCCGGCAATCGAAGGATCGACCTACATCGGGCTCGATGTGCACCGGGTCGCCCGCATCAGCGGCGCTGGGCACGGCGGCCAGGTCCTGGTCTCCCAGCGGACGTACGAGCTCGCCGCGTGGAAGGCGAGGGACCTCGGTCCGCAGCCGTTCAAGGGACTGCCCGAGCCGGAGCGCGTCTACCAGGTCGTCGCAGACGGCTTGCAGTTCGACTTCCCGCCCCTCAGACTCGAGGCGTCCGCGGCGGGAACGACCGCGAACGCGTCGAACGGGAACGCCATGCGCATCGTCGTCGCAGAGGATTCGGTGCTGCTGCGGGAGGGCATCGCCCGCCTGCTCGAAGACGCTGGGCTCGAAGTCGTCGGCCAGGCGGGTACCGCAGACGAGTTGCTGCTCAAGGTGCGCTCGTACAAGCCCAACGTGGCGATCGTCGACATCCGCATGCCGCCGACGCAGACCGACGAAGGGCTGCGCGCCGCGAAGGAGATCCGGGAGAAGCATCCGGACACCGCCGTCCTCGTGCTCTCGCAGTACCTCGAGCCGGCGTACGCGCTCGAGCTGCTCTCCGAGAGCGCCGAGGGCGTCGGCTACCTGCTCAAGGATCGGGTGGCGGACATCCCCGAGTTCGTGGCCGCGGTCAAGCGGGTCGGCGAAGGTGGCTCGGCGCTCGACCCGTCGGTCGTCTCGCAGCTCGTCGGGCGCCGTCGCCAGGACGACCCGATCTCACAGCTGACGCCCCGCGAGCGCGAGGTCCTCGAGCTGATGGCGGAGGGCCTGTCGAACAGTGCGATCGCCGAGCGGCTCGTCGTCACCGAGCGCGCGGTCGAGAAGCACGTGACCTCGATCTTCGGGAAGCTCCGCCTCGGCGCAGACTCGGATTCGCATCGCCGGGTGCTCGCGGTGCTCGCGTTCCTGCGCGCCTAGGCGTTTCAGGCTCCGGCCCAGCTCGATACGCCGAGGTTCCATGGCGCGGCGCGGCGCGGGCCGACGCTCCAAACCCCCACCAAGGGGTGGGGAGTAGCCCCTGTTCGGGTTGGTGAACACCCTCGTCCACTCGGTCTTCGAGCGGACCCGCGAGATCGGGATGCTGCGCGCGGTCGGCATGACCCGGCGCCAGGTGCGGCGGATGATTCGCCAGGAGAGCATCGTCACGGCGCTGATCGGCGCCGCCCTCGGGCTCCCACTCGGGCTCTTCCTGGCCTGGCTGATCACGAAAGCCCTGTCGGGCCAGGGCGTCTCGTACGCGATTCCGGGCAACCTGCTCGTGTATTTCGTCGTGGTCGCCTTCTCGGCCGGCGTCCTGGCCGCGATCGCCCCGGCCCGGCGGGCGTCACGCTGAAGGTCCTCGAGTCGCTCTCCCACGAGTAGCCGCTTCCGAAGGGACAGACCCTCGCGAGAGGGTCTGTCCCTCGACGCAGGGCTACACTCAGCACATGGCGCAGGCTCCTGTCTTGGCGCGCGGGTTCGAGCTTCCGCTCGAACCGCGGCTGCCGCGGATCGGCTCAGTCGACGCGGTCGCGCTCGAGGCGCGGGCCGATTCGCTCGCGAAGCGCTCGATCAAGAAGGAGGCAAAGCTCTTCGCGCTCGAGCTGGCGATCCGCATGACCGACCTGACCACGCTCGAGGGTGCGGACACTCCGGGGAAGGTGCACGCGCTGGCGACGAAGGCCGTACGCCCGGATCCGAGCGACGAGTCGATTCCCTCCTGTGCGGCGCTTTGCGTCTACCCGAACCTTGTTCCGACGGCGGTGGCGCGGCTGCGGGGCTCCGGGGTGAAGGTCGCGTCGGTCGCGACCGCGTTCCCGTCCGGGCAGTCGCCGGTCGACGTGAAGGTGCGCGAGACGGAGGAGGTCGTCGCGATGGGCACCGACGAGGTCGACATGGTCATCGACCGCGGAGCGTTCCTCTCCGGCCGCTACGCCAAGGTCTACGACGAGATCGTCCAGGTGAAGCAGGCGTGCGGCGAGGCCCACCTGAAGGTGATCCTCGAGGTCGCCGAGCTCGGGACCTACGACAACGTTCGCCGCGCGTCGCTCCTGGCGATCGCCGCCGGTGCGGACTTCGTCAAGACCTCGACCGGCAAGCTCTCCGGGGCGGCGACCCTGCCGGTCACGCTTTGCATGCTGGAGGCGATCCGGGACGTGTACGACGAGACCGGCCGGATGGTCGGGATGAAGCCGGCGGGCGGCGTCCGACAGGCGAAGCAGGCGGTCCAATACCTCGTTCAGCTCTACGAGACGCTCGGGGCCGAGTGGCTGACGCCCGACCTGTACCGGATCGGCGCCTCGACGCTCTTGAACGACGTCCTGATGCAGATCCGCAAGGAGCGGACGGGGCGGTACCAGAGCCCGGATTACTTCACCGTCGACTGATGACGCCGGTCTGGACACACGGCACCTCGACGGTTCGCGAGGACCGTGAGGAGGAATTCGTCGCAGGTTGGCGGCGGATGGCCGAAGGCAGCATGTCCGAGCTGGACGTCCCCGACGCGCCGACGCTGTTGCGCGTGCACGACCGGCCGAACGTGTTCATCAGCTTCGGGCCGTGGCCAGACGATGCAGCCGTGGAGCGCTTCCGCTCGTCAGCCGCCTTCACCGAGGGCGTCGCCGCCATCCAGCCGCTGCTCGAGCAGTTCGAGCCGACAACCCTCGACCAGGTCTGGCGTGGCTGAGCTCGAAAGGAAAGGCAAGCAGGCGCTCGTCCCGTCCGAGTGGGACTACGCGCCGGCGCCGGAGTCGCGCGAGATCGTCCGGATCGACGAGCGCTACGGCCACTTCGTCGGCGGCGAGTGGCTCGAGCCGCGCGAGACGTACACGACGATCGCGCCTGCGAGCGAGGAGCCGCTCGCCGAGGTCGGGCAGGCGACGCCGGAGGAAGTGCAGGGCGCGATCACCACCGCGCGCGAGGCGTTCGAGAACGGCTGGTCGGCGTTGCCCGGCTCGGAGCGGGCGAAGTACCTCTTCCGGATCGCGCGCATCCTCCAGGAGCGCTCGCGCGAGTTCGCGGTGCTCGAGTCGCTGAACGGCGGCAAGCCGATCAAGGAGTCGCGCGACGTCGACCTGCCCTTGGCGGCCGCGCACTTCTTCTACTACGCAGGCTGGGCCGACAAGCTCGAGTACGCGTTCCCGAATCGCCGGCCGCGGCCGCTCGGCGTCGCCGGTCAGATCATTCCCTGGAACTTCCCACTGTTGATGCTGGCCTGGAAGATCGCGCCGGCGCTTGCGGCCGGGAACACGGTCGTGCTCAAGCCGGCGGAAACGACACCGCTGACGGCGCTCCTGTTCTGCGACGTCGTCCGCCAGGCCGAGTTGCCCCCGGGTGTGGTCAACATCGTCACCGGCGACGGCCGCACGGGTGCAGCGATCGTGGAGGGCCCGGCCGACAAGGTCGCGTTCACCGGATCAACGGAGGTGGGCAAGGCGATCCAGCGCCAGCTCGCCGGGACGGGCAAGAAGTTGACGCTCGAGCTCGGCGGCAAGGCGGCGAACATCGTCTTCGACGACTGTGCACTCGACCAGGCGGTCGAGGGGATCGTCAACGGGATCTACTTCAACCAGGGTCACGTCTGCTGCGCCGGTTCCCGGTTGTTCGTCCAGGAATCGATCCACGAGGACGTGGTCAAGAAGCTGAAGCGGAGGATGAAGACGTTGCGCGTCGGCGACCCGCTCGACAAGAACACCGATGTCGGCGCGATCAACTCGCGCGCGCAGCTGGAGAAGATCCAGGAGCTCGTCGCCGCGGGCGAGGAGGAGGGGGCAGAGATCTACCAGCCGCCGTGCAAGCTGCCGGAGAAGGGCTACTGGTTCGCGCCGACGGTCTTCACGAACGTCGCGCAGAGCTACCGGATCGCCCAGGAGGAGATCTTCGGGCCGGTGCTGAGCGTCTTGACGTTTCGCACGCCGGCCGAGGCGGTCGAGAAGGCGAACAACACCCCGTACGGGCTGAGTGCCGGGATCTGGACGGAGAAGGGCTCGCGGATCCTCTGGATGGCGGAGCGGATGCGCGCGGGCGTCGTGTGGGCGAACACGTACAACCGTTTCGATCCGGCCTCGCCGTTCGGCGGCTACAAGGAGTCGGGCTTCGGCCGCGAGGGCGGCCGCCACGGGCTCGAGCCGTACCTGGAGTTCGACTGAACGTGGCGCGCTTTCGTCACGGTCGCGTTGCTGACACGGCACACGATTCTTCCTACGATCGCCGTGGGGAGGAGGCCGGGAACGCCTGGCGCGTTGTCTGCGAAGGAGACGGCCGCGGAGAGAGTCGGAGCCGGAGCCGATGAGCCGCCTCCCGGTCAAGAAGACCTACAAGCTGTACATCGGGGGTGCGTTCCCGCGCTCCGAGTCCGGCCGCACCTACCTCGCCGAGGGCCAGAACGTCGCCCGCGCTTCCCGCAAGGACCTCAGAGACGCCGTGCGGGCCGCGCGCGCGGCCCAGTCCGGCTGGGCGCAGGCGACCGCCTACAACCGCGGCCAGGTCGTCTACCGGATTGCCGAGATGCTCGAGGCGCGCCGCGCCGATTTCGCCACGCTGTGTTCGGGCGAAGCTGAGGTCGATCGCTCCGTCGATCGCCTCGTCTGGTACGCCGGCTGGGCCGACAAGCTCGCTCAGGTGCTCGGCGGGACGAACCCCGTCGCCGGCCCATACTTCAACTTCACGATCCCGGAGCCGACCGGCGTCGTCGGCATCCTCGCCCCAGACGAGCCGGCTCTCGAAGGTCTGATCTCCAGAGTCGCGCCTGCGATCGTCGGCGGCAACGCCGCGGTCGTGGTCGCCTCCGAGCCGCACCCGCTCGCCGCGGTCGAGTTCGGCGAGGTGCTCGCCACCGCCGACGTCCCGGGCGGCGTGGTCAACGTCCTCACCGGCCACCGCGACGAGCTCGCGCCGTGGCTGGCCGGGCACATGGACGTGAACGCGATCGATGTCACCGGCGCCGACGGTCTCGCCCCCGAGCTGGAGAAGCTCGCCGCCGAGAACGTGAAACGGGTCGTCCACGGGGCACACACCGACCAGAGCCCGTGGGAGATCGCCGCTTTCCTCGAGCTGAAGACCGTCTGGCACCCGATCGGCACGTGAGAGCGTCCAACGAAACGAGCAGTTGTGTCCCCGAGCCGCGCCGGCCGGCACGCTGCGGCGTCCTCAGTCGCGTCCATATGACCTGCATATGGACGCTCCCTGCGTCCTTGCATCGCGCTCGCCCATCGCACCTCGGGAACGAATACACATTTCGTTCGACGCACACGGGTTAGCATCAGCGCAGTGACCGGGGCGCGACGCCTCAGCCAGGCGATCTCCGAGGGAGACGGGATCTCGATCATCGCGCTCGTCGCCGGCCCGGACGCGGCCCGAGCAGCCGAGGAGCAGGGCGCCGAGGGGCTCGCCGTGCGGTCGGCTGCGTCAGGCCTGCGCGACGCCACCGGCCTGCCGATCCTGTTCCGGGTCGACGCTTCGCCCGAGGCGGCCAGGGACGCAGGCGCCGACGCCTGCCTGATCGTGATCGAGGAGCACGACGACGAGGAGCACCTCGAGGATCTCAACCGCCGGGCGCAGGAGCTCGGTCTGGAGATCGTCGCCGACGTCCACGACGAGGAGTCGCTCGCCGACTC
>JBKOVQ010000009.1:0-6420 GCA_046723985.1 Actinomycetota bacterium
GAGAACGTCTGCGGTCTCGGTGACGCTCGAGCGAAATCCGTACTACTCCGGCCCGCGTCCCCAACACGTCGACGAGATCGACTTCGAGGTCTTCCAGGACGGCTACACGAGCACGCGCGAGATCGAGACGGGACAGGCGGACTACGACATCCACAGCATGACGGGCGATCTGCGCCGCGAACTCGCGCTCACGTACGGCGTCAACGGCACGCGCTTCTTCGCTCACCCGATGGCCGCGACCAGCTGGATCGTCCTCAACACGAGCCGTCCGCTGTTTCGCCAGGCCTCGGTGCGGCGAGCCGTCGCCTACGCGATCGATCGCGAGGCGCTCGTCCGTGCGCTCGGCTTTCTTCCGGGAAAGGTCACCCAACAGATCCTTCCGCCGGCGATGCCCGGCTACCGCAAGGTCCGGATCTATCCCCGCCGAGGCGACATCCAGACCGCGAGGCAGCTGATGGGGAACCGCCGTGGCACGGCCGTCCTCTACCTCAGCGACAACCCATTCGACGCCTCGGTCGCCACAGTGCTCATCCGCGAGCTCGCGCGCATCAACATCGACGTCATCGTCAAGCCCTTCCGCTCGGCCGAATACAACCGTCGCATCCACCGACACGGCGAGCCGTTCGACATGACGCTGGCCGGCTGGATCGCCGACTACCTCGACCCCTACGACTTCATCAACGTCGTGCTGTCGGGCCACAACATCCCAGCGGCCAACAACCAGAACCTCTCCCATTTCGACGACCCAACCTTCGACCGGCGCATGGACGCCGCCGCGCGCCTGTCCGGGAGCCGGCGGTACGCCGCCTACGCCAAGCTCGACGCCGACCTCGTACGCGAGGCAGCGCCGATCATCCCGTACGCGAACAATTACCGGCTCGAGTTCGTCTCGAAGCGCACCGGCTGCATCGTGCTCGCACCCGGCGCCGCCAGCGGCCTCGACTTCGCCGCCGTCTGCCTCAAGAAGAATCCCTAACGGTAGTGCCTGGAGACCATCTCGGCGACGCAGACGGGCTTCTCCTCGCCCTCGCGCTCAACCGTCCCCTTCGTGACCACCTGGATGCCGCCCTCGACCTCGCTCACCTCGAGGATCTCGAAGTGCGCGCGGATGCGGCTGCCGACCGGCACCGGCGCCGGGAAGCGAACCTTGTTCACGCCGTAGTTGATCCCCATGCGGAACTCGCCGCGCTCGGGCCGCACCTCGTACTGGAACTTGACCAGCAGCGAGAGCGTCAGGAAGCCGTGCGCGATCGTCGTCCCGAACGGACCCTGGGCCGCCTTCTTCGGGTCGACATGGATCCACTGGTCGTCGCCGGTCGCCTCCGAGAAGCGGTCGATTCGCTCCTGGGTGACCTCGAGCCACTCGCTCGGCCCGTAGGTGTCGCCGGGGTTCACGCGTGCGAGTCTACGCGCTCTCGCCGGCGGCGAACTCGTCGGGGAGCTCGTCGTCGGCAGCACCGGCGCTGGTCACCAGCGTCGGCTTAAGGCCCTTCTGGATCGTCTCCTTGGTGATGACGCACTTGGAGACGTCCTTGCGCGAGGGGAGCTCGAACATCACGTCGAGCAGCGCGTTCTCGATGATCGAGCGGAGGCCGCGGGCGCCGGTCTCGCGCTCGAGCGCCTTGTCGGCGATCTCCCGGAGCGCGTCGTCGGTGAAGACGAGCTCGATCGAGTCGTAGTTGAAGAAGCGCTGGTATTGCTTGACGAGCGCGTTCTTCGGCTCCTCGAGGATCTTGACCAGATCGTCGCGGAGCAGCTGGTGGACGGCGGAGACGACCGGCAGGCGTCCGATGAACTCGGGGATCAGCCCGTACGAGAGCAGGTCCTCGGGCATCACCTGGGCGAGCAGCTCCGAGCCCTCCTGCGAGTGCCTCGAGTGGATCTCGGCGCCGAAGCCGACCGCGTTCTTGCCGATCCGCCTGGCGATGATCTTCTCCAGACCTGCGAACGCGCCGCCGCAGATGAAGAGGATGTTCGTGGTGTCGATCGAGAGGAACTCCTGGTGCGGGTGCTTGCGGCCGCCCTGGGGCGGAACCGACGCGACCGTCCCCTCGAGGATCTTGAGCAGCGCCTGCTGGACACCCTCGCCCGACACGTCGCGCGTGATCGACGGGTTGTCCGCCTTTCGCGCGATCTTGTCGACCTCGTCGATGTAGATGATCCCGGTCTCTGCCTTCTTGATGTCGAAGTCGGCCGCCTGGATCAGCTTGAGGAGGATGTTCTCGACGTCCTCGCCGACATAGCCGGCCTCGGTCAGCGCAGTCGCGTCCGCGATCGCGAACGGGACGTTCAGGATCCGGGCGAGCGTCTGCGCGAGGTAGGTCTTGCCGCAGCCGGTCGGGCCGAGCAGGAGGATGTTCGACTTCTGCAACTCGACGTCGTCGTCGGCCGAGCCCATCTGCACACGCTTGTAGTGGTTGTAGACGGCGACCGCGAGGGTGCGCTTGGCCGTCTCCTGGCTGACCACGTACTCGTTGAGGAGCGTGTAGATCTCGGTCGGGCGCGGCAGCTTGTCGAGATCGAGGTGCGCAGGAGCGGTGAGCTCCTCGTCGATGATCTCGTTACAGAGGTCGATGCACTCGTCGCAGATGTAGACGCCCGGACCGGCGATCAGCTTCTTGACCTGCCGCTGGCTCTTGCCGCAGAAGCTGCAGAGAAGCTGCTCGTTACCCTCGGATGCCCGGGCCATGTCCTCGTTGTACCTCGATTTCCCGTTCTCGCCTAGTCCTCGACCTAGCGGTGCTCGATCACCTGGTCGATGATGCCGTATTCCTTCGACTCGTCGGAGCTCATGAAGTAGTCGCGCTCCATGTCCTTCGAGACCTTCTCGAGCGGCTGGTCGGTGTGCTTGGACATGATCTCTTCCATCTTCCGCTTGAGGGCGATCGTCTCGCGGGCATGGATCTCGATGTCGGTCGCCTGCCCCTGGAAGCCACCCCACACCTGGTGGATCAGGATCTTGGCATTCGGCAGCGCCATCCGCTTCCCTTTCGAGCCGCCCGCGAGGAGGAGCGCGCCCATGCTCATCGCGATCCCGACGCAGATCGTCTGCACGTCCGGCTTGATGAACTGCATCGTGTCGTAGATCGCCAGACCCGAGTACACGGAGCCGCCCGGCGAGTTGATGTAGATCGAGATGTCCTTGTCGGGATCCTCCGACTCGAGGTGCAGCAGCTGGGCGACGATCAGGTTCGCGATCTGGTCGTCGATCGGCGTTCCGAGGAAGATGATGCGCTCGTTCAGCAGGCGCGAGTAGATGTCGAACGCGCGCTCGCCGCGCGAGGTCTGCTCGATCACCATCGGGATCAAAGGGCTCATGCAGGCTCCTTGCTTCCGGGGGTCCACAGCTTCGTCTCGGGAGCGGCCGCTCCTTTTTCGGGCGTCCACAGCATCTCGCGGGCGCGGGCGAGGTCGAGCGGGATCCGGTCCGCCTCGGCGACCACCAGGTCGAGTGCCTTGCGCATGCGCAAATCCTCGCGGAGGAGCTCGTGCCGGCCGGAGGCGAAGACCTGCTCCACCACCTCGTCGGCCGCGTCACCCTCCGCTTCGGCATGCTCGCGGACGAATTCGCGAAGCTCGTCGTCGCTGACCTCGATGCCGGCCTTGTCGGCAACCGCCTCGAGGGCGAGCTCCCGGGCGACCGACTGCGTCGCCTCCGCGCGCAGGCGCTCCTCCAGCTGCTGCGGCGTCTGGCTCGAAGCGGCCAGATAGGTCTCGGGCGAGATCCCGCGGCGCTCGAGCGATCGGACGAGACCGGCGAGCAGGTCGCGGGTACGCGCCTCGACGAGTAGGCCCGAAGGCTGGACGTTCGACGCATCGACGACCGCGTCGACGGCGGCTGCGCGGAACTGCGTCTCGGCCTCCTCCTCGATCTGCGCTCCGATCTTCTGCTGGAGGTCGGTGCGCAATTCGTCGAGCGTGTCGAACTCGCTCGCCGCCCGCGCAAGACCGTCGTCGAGCGGAGGCAGGATCTTCTCCTTCACGTCCTTGAGCGCGATCTCGACCGTACCGCGCTCGCCGTCCGCGAGCTCGACCTCGACCTGCTTCGTCTCCCCCGGCGACATGCCGAGGATCGCCTCCTCGATCTCCTCCAGCACCCGTCCCGCTCCGAGCTCGACGACGTAGTCGCGCTGCGCCTCCGCGCCGGGGCGGACGAGGTCGACGACGACCGTGTCGCCGGCCTGGGCCGGCCGATCGGCCGGGGCGAGCTCGGCGACGGCGAACCGGAGCGCCTCGATCTGCTGATCGACGAGCTCCGGCGGCACGTCCGCGCCGGCGTACGGCACCTCGAGCCCCTTCCAGTCCACGACCTCGACCTTGGGCTGGACGTCGACCGTCGCCGTGAAGCTGAAGGCCTGATCGGACGACCCCGGCAGGTCGTAGTCGTACTCCGGACGGGCAACGGGGCGGATGCGCGTCCCGAGGAGCGCGTTGCGGTACCAGCCTTCGATGTGGCTTTCGACCGCCTCGGAGTAGAGCCGCTCCTTGCCGATCCGGGAGACGAGCACCTGCATCGGCACCTTCCCCTTGCGGAAGCCGGGGATCTTGACGCTGGCGGAGAGGTCGGAAGCCGCGTGCTCGACCGCATGCTTGACGTCGTCGCTCGGAACGTCGACCGTCAGGCGAACCTTGTTCTCGGGCAACTCCTCGACGCGGGCGGACACGGCCGCATCGTAGCCGTGTAGGTATGGGCTGCCGCCGGACGCTCGCCGCAGCCCTGCGGGCTGCCCTGCTCGCTCGCACGGGGGAAACGGCCGGTTTCCCCCTGAACTCCCTTCCCCAACAGCACTCATCTCACGGCCGACGGGAGTGAGCCGCGCCCGCCATGTCGGTCGCGGCGACGGAGTCGATGCGGGCGAGAGGATTCGAACCTCCAAGGGGCATGCGCCCCACCGGGACCTAAACCCGGCGCGTTTGCCAGTTCCGCCACACCCGCGGCTCCATCAAAGGATAGAGCCGCTCTTGGCCGCCGCCGACCTGCGCGGCGGCGGCTCACGACCGCTCTTGGTCAGAAGCACGCCGATACCCCAGAAAGTCGTCGGGCGCGAAGCGCCCGGACTTTCTGGGGTTAAAGCGGAAGGGGTGGCACTGGACGCCCGGCGCTCGACGATTCCCCCAGAAATCGAACACCGGTTGTTCCCGGGAGAGGGAGGTTGAGGTGCGCCACCCCTTCGCTCGGACTAGTTTGGCCGTTCTGGAAGATTTCTAAACACGCGTCGGCGATCGGCTTCGCTCCGTTCGCGTCGACCCCGACGGTCACCCAGCCGGTGGGTACCGAGGACGACGATCGGCGTGAGCACGATCAGGCCCAAGAGGATGCCGGGAATGATCAGCACCCATTTCGCCGAGATGCGGCCGCTCTTCGAGAACGCCTGTCCGGCCTGTGGCGCGAAGTCCGGCTGCGCGAGCACCTTGGAGTCGGAGCCCGCCGGCGCGAACGTGGCCGCCGGCACGGCCGAGTCGACGAGCCAGCGGCCACCGACCTTCCGCATCGCGATGTCGAACGAGACCGCTCCGAGCGGCGCGCCCCTGCGCAGGTGGACGAGCAGCACGATGTCGGCACGGTTCTTGCCGACGCCATCCAGCATCCAACCGTGGAAGCTCGTCCCGATCACGGGGAAGGGAGGGATCGGCAGAGTGCCCTGTGCCCAGCTTGCCCGGTCGCTTCCCGCGCGCATCGTCGCGGTAGTGAGCGGCCATGCCCGTTCGGAATGGCGGCGCCCGATCGCGGCTGGGACGAATACGTCGAGTGTTCCGTTGATCGCTGCGCGATCGACGGGCGAGACCGTCGGCCTAGCCCCCGCACTGGAGGCCGACCAGCCGACGAGGACGGCGGTGGCGACGACGAGCGCGATCCGGCGCACGCCTCGACACTAGCAAAACCTCTTTGATGGTTACGGGGCTCCAGATAGGGCAGTGCCTTTGCTTCGGCCCACGAGTTGCCGGTCTCACGGCGATGTCGAGCAGGCGTTCGGCCTCCGCCCGGGCCGCTTCCGGCTGAACTGCCGCGATCAGCAGCTCGAGCTTCGCGAGCCGGAGGCCGGGAATCGTCAGGCCGACCTCGTCTGGCTCGAACTGGCCCAGCAGGCCCTCGTCGAGCGGTCGTGATACCCGCCCTGACAACACCCGCGCGGCGGCGAGAGCGGCGATCAGGCTGTGGTTCTCGTTGACCTCGTCCGTGTCGAGCGCCTCCAGCACCTCGAAGTAGGCGGGACCGGCCTAGGCAACCGCCTGACGTGTCGCCACGGCCTAACGCTAGCGCGCCACCTGCAATATGAGCGGCCCCGGGAGGAGTCGAACCTCCGCACGCAGCTTCGAAGGCTGCCGCTCTGTCCGCTGAGCTACGGGGCCACGCGGGGAACCGAGGGGTGACCGATGGGACTCGAACCCACAACCACCGGGACCACAACCCGGGGCTCT
>JBKOVQ010000015.1:0-6595 GCA_046723985.1 Actinomycetota bacterium
AGACACCGGTTGTCGAGACGCCGGTTGCCGAGACGCCCACGCCCGAGCCGGCGAGCCCGCCGGCGGAGGAGAAGACCGACTGATGCTGCTCCCCAAGAAGACCAAGTACCGCAAGCAGCAGCGCGGCCGCCGGGCCGGCACCTCGAAGGGACAGACCGCCGTCGCTTTTGGCGACTACGGGCTGAAGTCCCTCGAGGCCGGCTGGCTGACCAACCGCCAGATCGAGGCGGCCCGAATCGCGATGACGCGCAAGATCAAGCGCGGCGGCAAGGTCTGGATCAACATCTTCCCGGACAAGCCGGTGTCCCAGAAGCCCGCCGAGACCCGGATGGGCTCGGGGAAGGGGTCGCCGGAGCACTGGGTGGCTGTGGTCAAGCCCGGCCGCGTGATGTTCGAGCTCGCCGGCGTTCCCGAGCCGCTCGCCCGGGAAGCGTTGCGTCTTGCGGGGACGAAGCTGTCGGTGAAGACCAAGGTGGTCAAGCGGGAGGCTGATCTCTTTGAGTAGGAGCGACCCATGAGGCCAAGGCAACTGCGCGACATGACCGACGCCGAACTGGAGCGCCACCTGGAGGAGACGCGCCAGGAGCTGTTCAACCTGCGCTTTCAGTCGGCGACCGGCGCGCTCGAGAACTCGGCGCGCCTCCGGCTGGCGAAGCGCGAGATCGCCCGCATCCTGACCATCCGTAACGAGCGCGAGGAAGTAACGAGTGGCTGACGAGACGAACACCGAGAATCCCGAGAACACCGACGAAACTCCGGCCGAGGGGACCCAGCCGGCCGACAAGCCGAAGCGCTCCCGCAAGAAGGCGGAGCCGGAGGCGGCTGCGCCCGAGGCTGCCGAGAAGCCGAAACGGACCCGGAAGAAGGCCGAGGAGGCCGCCGAGCCGGAGGAGGCTCCGGTCGTGTCCGAAGAGGTCCAGGCGGAGGCCGAGCAGGTCGAGGCCGAGCTCGAGCCGACGCCGGACCCCGTTGCAGAGCCTCCCGCCGAGGCGCCGGTCGCGGAGGAGTCTCCCGCCGAGGAGCCCGCTGCCGCCGAGGAGCCCGCGGCCGAGCCGGCACCAGACGTCGAAGCCGAGGCCGCAGCAGCAGAGACTCCGGAGACCGAGGATGAAGCGGCGGCCGAGGCAGAGGGCGCCGAGGCGCCTGTCCGTACCCGCGGACCGAAGCCGAAGAAGAAGCGCTTGCCGCGCTCGAAGCGGCATACCCACGCCAAGCCGCGGCGCGAGCCCGCTGCAACCCGCAAGCCGATCACGCGGCTACCGAAGCCCGAGGACGAGCGCGGCCGCGACCAGCAGCGGCGCGGCGTCGTCGTCTCGGCCGCGATGGACAAGACGATCGTCGTCCGGGTCGACTCGATCAAGGCGCACCCCAAGTACAAGAAGGTGATCCGCCGGTCGAAGAAGTTCCACGCCCACGACGAGCAGAACCAGGCGAAGGCGGGCGACGTCGTCCGCATCGTCGAGACCCGCCCGCTCTCGAAGACGAAGCGCTGGCGGCTAGCCGAGATCATCGAGGTGGCGAAGTAGCGTGATCCAGCAGGAGACACGAGTCCGCGTGGCCGACAACACCGGCGCCCGCGAGTTGCTCTGCATCCGCGTGAAGGGTGGGTCGCACCGCCGTTACGCCCGGGTCGGCGACATCATCGTCGGCACCGTCAAGACGGCGACACCGCAGGGTCAGGTCAAGAAAGGCGAGGTCGTCCAGGCGGTGATCGTCCGGACCAAGAAGCCGTTCGGGCGCGACGACGGCACCCAGATCGCCTTCGACGAGAACGCCGCGGTGATCATCGACGCGCAGCGGAACCCGCGGGGGACGCGCATCTTCGGGCCGGTCGCCCGCGAGCTTCGCGAGAAGAACTTCATGAAGATCGTCAGCCTCGCGCCGGAGGTCCTGTAGCCATGGCGGCCACGATGAAAGTCAGAAAGGGAGATCTCGTCCAGATTCTTTCGGGCAAGGATCGCGGCAAGCAGGGCCGTGTCATCGACGCGCGCCCCTCCGAGCAGCGCGTGATCGTCGAGAACCTGAACGTCGTCAAGCGGCACACGAAGCCGCGCCCGATGCGCGATGCCAACCGCATGGGCGGGACGACGATGATGCCGGGCGGTGTGATCGACAAGCCGGCGCCGCTGCCGGTGTCGAAGGTGATGGTCGTCTGCCCGTCCTGCAACCTGCCGACCCGGGTCGGCCACGTGTTCCGCGAGGTCAAGGGCAAGAAGGTCAAGATCCGCGTCTGCCGGCGCGCCGGCTGCGGAGGGGAGCTCGACAAGTGAGCGCGACCGCGACCGACACGTACACGCCGCGGTTGAAGGAGCTCTACGACAAGGAGCTCCGCGCCCGCCTGAAGGACGAGCTCGGCCTCTCCTCGGTGATGCAGGTGCCGCGGGTCACCAAGATCACCCTGAACATGGGCGTCGGCGAGGCCAAGACCGAGGCGAAGGCACTCGACGCGGCCATCGACGAGCTGTCGACGATCGCCGGGCAGCGCGCGCAGATGCGCCGTGCCCGCAAGTCGATCGCGGCCTTCAAGCTCCGCGAGGGCATGCCGATCGGCGCGCGCATCACGCTGCGCGGCGCCCGCATGTACGAGTTCCTCGACCGGCTGGTCTCGATTGCCCTGCCGCGCATCCGCGACTTTCGCGGGCTCGACCCCGGCTCGTTCGACGGGCGGGGCAACTACTCGCTCGGGATCCGCGAGCAGATCATCTTCCCGGAGATCAACTACGACGACGTCGCCGCCGTGCGCGGCCTGGACATCGCCATCACGACGTCGGCGGCTGACGACGAGAGCGCCCGCGCGCTGTTGCGGGGCCTCGGGCTGCCGTTCGCCGACGCAAGGAGGAGTCAGGAGTAATGGCCAAGAAGTCGATGATCGCCAAGGCCGCCCGCCCGCAGCGCTTCAAGGTGCGCACCTACTCGCGCTGCAACCGGTGCGGGCGCCCGCGTGCGGTCTTCAAGAAGTTCGGGCTCTGCCGCATCTGTCTGCGGGAGCTCGCCCACGCGGGCGTGATCCCGGGGATGACGAAGAGCTCCTGGTAAAGCCGTGAAAAATGCTGCGCATTTTCCACGGGTGGAGGACTAGAAGATGCTGACCGATCCGATTGCAGACATGTTGACCAGAATCCGCAACGCGAATAAAGCGTTGCAGGACACCGCGGCGATGCCGACTTCCCGGATGAAGGAGGACATCGCCCGCCTGCTCAAGGAGGAGGGCTACATCCGCGACTACCGCGTCGAGAAGGGCGAGAGCTTCGACCTGCTCGTCGTCGAGCTCAAGTACGGCCGCAGCCGCGAGCGCGTGATCACGAACCTGAAGCGCATCTCCAAACCAGGCCGCCGCATCTACGCGCGCAAGGACCGTATGCCGCGCGTCCTCGGCGGGATGGGCACGGCTATCCTGTCAACGTCGAGCGGCGTGATGACAAGCCGCACCGCGCAGCAGCGGGGCATCGGCGGCGAGGTCATCTGCTTTGTATGGTGAAAAGTCTGGCGACTTTTCACCAGGAATAGAAACATGAGCAGAATCGGTAGAACACCAATCGAATTGCCCGCCGGGGTTTCGGTTTCGATTTCCCCTGGCCGCGTGATGGTCAACGGCCCGCTCGGCGAGCTCGCACAGGATGTTCCCCGGCGCATGACGATCGAGCAGGCCAACGGGGCGATCACCGTCACGCGGCCGACCGACCGCGGCGAGGACCGCGCACTGCACGGGCTGACGCGCACGCTCGTCGCGAACATGGTCGAAGGCGTGACGAAAGGCTTCGAGAAACGCCTCGAGATCCAGGGCGTCGGCTACCGCGCGTCGCTGCGCGGCACGGCACTCGAGCTCAACGTCGGCTTCTCGCATCCGGTGGTCAAGGACGCGCCGGCGGGGATCACCTACGAACTGCCGAGCCAGACCGAGATCGTGGTCAAAGGCATCGACAAGCAGCAGGTCGGCCAGATCGCCGCCGAGATCCGCAAGGTCCGCCCGCCCGAGCCGTACAAGGGCAAGGGCATCCGCTACCAGGGCGAGTACGTCCGCAGGAAGGTCGGTAAGAGAGCGTGAGCACCGCAACCGCACGCCACCTTCGCGAGCGCCGCCGGCGCCGGATCCGTGGCAAGGTCACCGGCACGGCCGAGCGGCCGCGCCTGGCCGTGTTCCGGTCGAACGTGGGCATCAGCGCGCAGGTGATCGACGACCAGGCCGGCAAGACGATCGCCGCTGCGAGCTGGCAGGGCCTGACGAGCTTCAAGGGTTCCAAGACCGACCAGGCGAAGGAAGTCGGCAAGCTGCTGGCGGCGAACGCCAAGGCTGCAGGTGTCCAGACCTGCGTCTTCGACCGCGGCGGCTATCTCTACCACGGACGCGTGAAGGCGCTCGCCGAGGGCGCCCGCGAGGGAGGATTGGCGTTTTGACGAGCGTTGAGCGTGAGGTGTTCGCGCGTGAGGAGGCGCGCGAGCTCAAGGAGCGTGTGGTCGAGATCAACCGCGTCGCCAAGGTGGTCAAGGGCGGCCGGCGGTTCTCGTTCACGGCGCTGGTCGTGATCGGCGACGAGGTCGACCGTGTCGGCGTCGGCTACGGGAAGGCGCGCGAGGTTCCGCTCGCGATCTCGAAGGCCGTCGACGACGCGAAGAAGAACCTCTTCACCGTGCCGAAGCACGGGACGACGATCACGCACGAGATCGTCGGCAAGTCCGACGCCGCCCGCGTCCTGCTCCGGCCTGCGAGCGAGGGCACCGGCGTGATTGCCGGCGGCGGCGTCCGCGCCGTCCTCGAGCTGGCGGGGATCCGCGACATCCTGGCGAAGAGCCTGGGGACGACGAACCCGATCAACATGCTCAAGGCGACGGTGGACGGGCTGAAGAAGCTCCGCCGCCCCGAGGACGTGGCCCGCATGCGCGGGTTGACGATCTCTCAAGTCTTGCCCGTCGCCGCCGCGTCGCAGACCGAAGAGACCGTCGCCGACGCCTCGGCAGACGCGGAACCGGCGACACACGAGGCTGCGACCGAGCAGCCGAGTGAGGAGAAATAGCGTGAGCAAGGTCCGAGTCACGCAAGTCAAGAGCCAGATCGGCCAGACACAGCGGCATCGCGGAACCCTCCGCGCCCTCGGGCTGGGGAAGATCGGCCGCACCGCCGAGCACGAGGAGAGCCCGGCGCTCGCCGGTATGCTCAGGAAGGTCCGGCACCTGGTCAAGGTCGAGGACGCGACGTAGATGGCCGGCGATCTCAGTCTCTCCAACCTGAAGCCCGCCCAGGCGCGCAAGGACCGCAAGCGTGTCGGCCGCGGCATGGGATCGGGCAAGGGCCGCTACTCCGGCCGCGGGATCAAGGGCCAGAAGGCACGTTCCGGTTCGCACAAGATGCGTGCCGGCTTCGAGGGCGGCCAGATGCCTGCGTACATGCGCATGGGCAAGCAGCGCGGCTCGACCTCGAAGGACGCCATGCCGATCGGTCCCTTTCGCACGTCGAAGCACTCGGTCAACGTCCGCGATCTGGCCCGGTTCGGCGCCGGCACCGAGGTGACCCCGGAGCTCCTGAAGGAGAAGGGCCTGATCAGGAACCTCCGTCTCGACGTGAAGATCCTCGGTCAGGGCGATCTGGGCGTAAAGCTCGCGGTCTCGGCCCACTCGTTCTCGAAGAGCGCGGCCGAGAAGATCGAGGCGGCCGGCGGCACCGTCACCTGGCTCAAGCCCCCGCACGAGAAGAAGGTCCGCCGCCACAAGAAGACCGGGGCCGCTCCGGCCGCCGAGGCGACCGAGGCCGAGGAGCCTGCCGCGGAGGCCGCCGAGGCGACCGAGGCCGAGGAGCCTGCCGCGGAGGCCGCCGAGGAACCGGCCGCCGAGGAGCCCGCAGAGGGCGAGTAGTGCTCAGCTGGATTGCGAACGCGTGGCGGGTGCCGGAGCTCCGCCGCCGCCTGCTCTTCACCGCGTTCGTCCTCGCCCTGTACCGCTTCGGGAGCTTCATCCCCGCGCCGGGCGTCGATGCCGACCAGATCAAGTCCTACTTCGGCAACCAGGGCGGGACCGTCCTGGGTCTGCTCAACCTCTTCTCGGGGAACGCGCTGTCGCGCTTCTCGATCTTCGCGCTCGGGATCATGCCGTACATCACAGCGTCGATCATCCTCCAGCTCGGGGCGGTGGTCGTCCCCACCCTGGCCCAGCTCCAGAAGGAGGGTGAGGCCGGTTACGCGAAGATCAACCAGTACACGCGCTACCTGACGGTCGGGCTGGCCGCCGCGCAGGCGGTCGGCTACTCGTACCTCTTCCGGCGGCAGGGGATCCTGACCGCGAACACCGGCCGCCTCGTGCTGATCGTCGTCACGCTCACCGCCGGCACGACGCTGCTCATGTGGTTCGGCGAGCAGATCACGAAGCGCGGAGTCGGGAACGGGATCTCGCTGCTCATCTTCGCCTCGATCATCGACCGCGCCCCGCTCGCGATTCGGGCCTGGATCGACGGCGGACCGACGACGAAGCTCTTCTTCCCGCTGCTCGCGCTCTCTGTGATCGTCGCCGTCGTCTTCATGCAGGAGGGCCAGCGCCGGATCCCGATCCAGTACGCGAAGCGCCAGGTCGGTCGACGCATGACCGCAGGCGGGTCGACCTACTTACC
>JBKOVQ010000206.1:0-20046 GCA_046723985.1 Actinomycetota bacterium
GCGCGCGAGCTTGTAATGGCCGTTCGCCTGCGCCGCGTGGCCCTGCTTCTCGAGGCAGCGACCGAGCGCATAGTGGGCGTAGTCGTCGGCAGGCGACAGCTCGAGCATCGCGCGGAACTCGTCCGCGGCCTCGTCGTAGCGACCGATCCGGAAGTAGGCGATGCCGAGCGACTCGCGGATCGACGCCTTGTTCGGCTCGCGCCGTTTGGCCTTCTCCAGCGCGACGGTCGCCTGGGCGGCCATCCCCTGCTCGAGGTGGCGCCGTCCCTGCTGGAAGTAGTCGTAGACCTCGCTCACAGTGCCTTCAGGTAGGGGAAGTTCTCCTCTAGACAGTCAAGCGGATGCGTCAAGTCGCGCGTCGGCCCGATTTCGGCGCCCTGGACCGTCTCCCCCGCGTCGATCAGTCCCTGAAAGACCCGGGCGAGCTCGAACGGTGGACCATCCAGCCCGTCCAGGACCGCAGGGTCGAAGTCCTCGCCGAGACGCCACAGCGGGGCAGCGGCCAGTGGGTTCGCGGGATCGTCGTCCAGGACTTTCGTGATCTGCCCCTCCTCGACCCGCAGCGCGTAGCGATGCGGCGGCCGTGGCGGCGGATCGCGTCTACCGGCGATCGCGTGACCCTGCACGGCTGCGAAACGCCCGATGTCCCCCGGAGTGAAGACCGTGTCGGCGGCGACGACAACCGCGGGGACACCTTCCAGCCCCCGCCGTACCGCATCCGCGGAGCCGAGCGGCTCTGGCTGGCGCACGAAGCGGAGGTCGAGCGGAAACCCCTCGAGCAACCGTTCGACCTGCTCGCCGAGGTGGCCGGTGACGACGGTGACGCGCTCGATCCCTGCCGAGCGCACCTCGTGCAGGAGGGTGACGATCACGGGACGGCCGTCGATCGGCAGCACCGGCTTCGGGTACCGCTCGGTCAGCGGTCGAACCCGGCTCCCCTCCCCTGCCGCCATCACGACGACCTGCACGCGATCTAGTATCGACCAGCGTGTGGGTGGCAATCGTCGTCGGTGCGGTTGTCGTCCTGCTCCTCCTCTTCCTGATCTACACCTACAACCGGCTTGTCCGGCTGCGGAACGAGACGGAGACCGGCTGGGCGAACATCGACGTCCAGCTCCGTCGCCGCTATGACCTCGTGCCCAATCTCGTCGAGGCGGTCAAGGGATACGCGGCACACGAGCGCGAGACGTTCGATTCGGTGACGGAGGCGCGGGCGGCGGCCGAGCGGGCAACTGGGCCGGCAGCGACCGCTGAGGCGAATAACCACCTTGGCGGCGCGATCGACAGGCTGATCGCCGTCTCGGAGGACTACCCGCAACTCCGTGCGTCCGAGAACTTCCTCGCCCTCCAGCAGGAGCTCTCGGACATCGAGGACAAGCTCGCCGCCGCCCGGCGCTACTACAACCAGACCGTCTACCGCTATCACACGGTCATGCAGAGCTTCCCGGCAGTGCTGATCGCCAAGCCGTTCGACTTCCACGAGCGTGAGTTCTTCGGCACCGACGAGCGGGACGCTCCGGCAGTCTCCTTCCAGCAATGACCCTCCAGGAGCAGATCCGCGCGAACCGCTGGCGGACGCTCTGGCTGCTCGTTCTCTTCGCGCTGATGGTCGGCCTGTTCGGAGCCGTCCTCGGCTACGCGTTCCAGCCGTCGCTCCTGATCGTCGTCGGGATCGTCGGGATCGTGTACGGGATCTTCAGCTGGCTCTCGGCGGGCAGCATCGTTGCGGGCGCGACCGGCGCCCGTCCGGCGGAACGGTCGCAGTACCCGCGCCTCTTCCACGTCGTCGAGACCGTGTCGATCGGTGCCGGTCTCCCCCAGCCGCCGCCCGTCTACGTGGTCGACGACCCGGCGCCGAATGCTTTCGCGGCCGGGCGGAGCCCCGACAAGGCGTACGTCTGCGTGACGACCGGGCTCCTCAACCTGATGGACGAGCGCGAACTCGAGGGCGTGATCGCACACGAGCTCTCGCATATCCGCAACCACGACGTCCGGTTGATGTCGCTCGTCGCCGTGCTCGTCGGCGTGGTCGCGCTCCTCTCCGACTTCCTCCTCCGGATCTCGTTCTTCGGCGGCGGCCGCAGGAGCGGCGGCACCGCCGGTCTGATCGCGTTCGCGCTGGGAATCGCGGCGCTGCTTCTCGCCCCGATCGCGGCCGTCCTGATCCAGCTCGCCGTCTCGCGTCGCCGCGAGTACCTTGCCGACGCGTCGGCGGCGGAGATCACGGGCGACGGCGAGGGCCTCGCGCTCGCGCTGCGCAAGCTCCTGATCGACACGACCAACACGAAGCACGCGAGCCGTGCCGTCGCGCACCTCTACATCGAGAACCCGCAGAACCAGGCGACCGGCGTCGGCACGGCGTTCAGGGGGATGTTCGAGACCCACCCGCCCCTCGAAGCGCGCATCCACGCGCTCGAGGAAGCCGGCGGGTTCAAGCTACCGCCGGTGTAGCAGTCGTTCGACTTCGTCCAGGATCCCGGCGGCGATGCGCTCCTTCGGCGCCTTCGGCACGGTTCGCTCGCCGTCGGCCGAGACCAGCACGACCTCGTTCTCCTCCGAGTCGAACCCGATGTCGTCACGCGACACGTCGTTGAACACCACGAGGTCGAGGTGCTTCTCGGCCAACATCTTCCGCTTGCGCTCGAGGCCGGCCTCGCCCTCCTCGGCGCCGAAGCCGACCAGCAGCGCTCCGTTCTTGCGCTTCCCGAGCCCTCCGAGCACGTCTTCGGTCGGCTCGAGGCGGAGCTCCCACGGCTCTCCGGACTTCGGCCGCTTCCCGGTGAGCGGTTCGGGCGCGTAGTCGGCGACCGCGGCCGCCATCAGCACGACGTCGGCCGCCGCCCGCGCCTTTGCCTCTCGGGCCAGGTCGGCGGCAGTCGGCGTCTCGACCACGTCGACTCCGGCCGGCGCGGGTACGGCCAGGTTCGCGGCCAGTAGCGTGACCCGTGCACCCCGGCGGCGTGCCTCCTCCGCCAGAGCAACGCCCATCCGCCCCGACGACCGGTTGCCGACGTACCGCACCGAGTCGAGCGGCTCGCGCGTCCCGCCGGCGCTGACCAGCACACTCTTCCCGGCGAGCGTGTCGGTCTCCCCGAGCAGCGCGCGAAGGCGGGTGAAGATCGACTCAGGCTCGCTCATCCGGCCAAGCCCGGTCTCGCCCTCCGCCAGCTCACCCGTGTCGGGGCCGATCAGCTCCACCCCGCGCTCGCGCAGTGTGGCGGCGTTTGCCTGCGTCGCCGGGTGCTCCCACATGCGGACGTTCATCGCCGGCGCGACCAGGATCGGTCCGGGAAACGCCAGCGCGAGTTGCGTGAGCACGTTGTCGGCGAGGCCGTGCGCGAGCTTTGCCAGCGTGTTCGCGGACAACGGCGCGATCACCATCACGTCGGCCTCGACCAGGTGCGGGTAGAGCTCGCGGGGCTGCTCTCGCCGGGCGAGTGCCTCGAACGTCCTTGCCGTGACGAAGCCCTCGGCCTCGGCGGTGAGGACCGGCGTCACCTCATGCCCGGCCTGAACGAGGAATCGGCAGAGCTCGCAGCTCTTGTACGCGGCGATTCCGCCGGTGACGCCGAGGACCACCCGGGCCATGTGCTCATTGTGCCTCGACCACGCTGACTGCGAGGCGACCGGGGAGGAAGGCCGCTACCGGCCGCTCCGGAGGGAGCTCGAAGGGGTCGCCGGCGCGCGCCGCGGCTTCGATCCAGGCCGCGACCTCACCTGCGTTCGAGGGCTCGCTAATTCTTGTACGTGTACTTGATCTTGCCCTCGGCGGTCTCCTCGAGGGCCATGGTCAAGTAGTTCTTCGAGCGGGACTCGACGAGGGGCGGGAACTCGTCGAACGTGCCTTCACCAAGCTGGTGGTGATAGTTGTTGATCTGCCTGGCACGCTTCGCAGCGACGATCACCAGCGCGTAGCGCGAGTCCACGTTGTCGAGCAGCTCATCGATTCTGGGATGGATCACGGCTGGCCCATGGTACCGGCCATCGCCAACTCACGGTGGACGATGCCCTCCAGCTCCTCTGTCGCCCGCTCGATCTCGTCGTTGAGAACGACGTAGTCGAACTCCTCCGCCTGCGCGAGCTGCTTGCGCGCCAGGCCGATGCGCTCGCCGATCTCGCCCTCGCTCTCGCTCGCCCGCTCCCGCAGCCGCCGCTCGAGCTCGGGGATCGGCGCCGTGATGAAGATCGTCACCGCGCCGGGCACGTCCTCCTTGACGTTCAGCGCGCCCTCGGTCTCGAGCTCCAGCACGGGGAACTTCCCCGCACTTGCGATGCGATCGACCTCGGGACGGAGGGTGCCGTAGCGCTTCCCGGAGACGTACGTGACGTGCTCCAGAAATTCGCCCTCGTGCACCCGGCGCACGAACTCGGCGTCGGAGAGAAACCAGTACTCGCGCCCGTCCTCCTCCCCCCGGCGGCGCAGGCGCGTGGTCGCAGAAACCGCCACCTCGAGCTCGGGCACCCGCTCGAGCAGCACCTTGATCAGCGTCCCCTTGCCGGCCCCCGACGGCCCGGTGATCACGAAGACGGGCGTGCCGTCAGACGGTCCGGTGGAAGAGCCCAATCAGCTCGGCGCGTTGGCGGTCGGACAACCCGCCGACGGTCTTCGACTGGCTGATGCGGCACTGGTTCAGGAAACGGGCGGCCTTCACCCGTCCGAACTTCGGGACCGCCATCAGCATGTCGAACACCTTCGCCGTGGAAACGTACTCCGGCGGGTCGTTGAGGATCTCTTCGATCTGGACCGTCCCGTTCTTGAGGTCCTTCTTCAGCTGCGCCCGGCGGACGCGGATGTCGTTGGCCCTTGCGAGAGCCTCCATGCGCTGATCGAGAGAGCGAACCGGCGCCGTTGCCTGAGTCTTCGTCGGCATGCGAGGGTGCGAGTCTAACAGCTTGCACCCGTCGGTCAACCGACGTCGAATCGCCTTTTTTGCAGGGTTTTTTAGGTAACTCTCGACTTGACGTCGAGGTGTTTTCTCCGTGGCAACGCCTTCTCGTGGACGATGCCGCACGCCTCCTCGACCGACGAGAGCCCACGCGCGGCGAGCTCCGCGTCCAGCTCGGCGCGAATCCGGGACGGCGCGGACGGGTCCGAGAAGAGAACCGTCCCGAGCGCGACCGCGCTCGCGCCGGCGGCGAAGAACTCGAGCGCGTCGCCTCCCGAGGCAACGCCTCCCATTCCGACGATCGGCAGCTCGGTCGCCCGGAAGCACGCGTGGACGGCCGCGAGGGCGACCGGCTTGAGCGCCGGACCCGAGAGGCCGCCGGCCGCCGTGCCGAGCACGGGCCGGAGGTCGGCATCGAGCTTCATCCCGCGGAGCGTGTTGACGAGCGAGAGTCCGTCGGCACCCGCCGCCTCCACTGCCCGAGCGACCTCGGTGATGTCCCATGCCGCCGGCGAGAGCTTCGCGTACAGCGGGAGCTCGGTGACCGCGCGGCAGGCGCCCACGATCTCGGCCGCCGACTCCGGCGCCTCGTCGACGTTCGGGCAGGAGAGGTTCAACTCGATCGTCACGCCCTCGAGCAGCGCACACGTCGCGGCATACTCGTGTGCCGAGAAGCCGCCGACCGAGACCCAGAGCGGCATTCCCAGCTCGCGAAGCCGCGGGAGCGCCTCGGTCAGGAACCGCTCGCGGCCAGGGTTGGCGAGGCCGATCGAATTGAGCATCCCGACGTCGGTCTCGGCAAAGCGAACCGGTGCATTTCCGGCCCGAGGGAGCGGCGTCACCGTCTTCGTGACGAATGCATCGAACATACGTGCCGTTTCGGGCGCGGTCAACGCGTCCAGGCAGCCTGAGGCGTTCAGCAGCATCACGCAGCCGCCAGGAGAACGGGCCCTTCGATGCACAGGCGCTTCCACTCGCTGCCGATCTCGACCGCGCACCCGTAGCAGGCGCCGTAGCCGCAGGCCATCGGCGCTTCCCACGCGAGCTGGGCATCCGGACACATCGTGCGTACGGCCCGAAGCATGGGCTCGGGACCGCAGGCGAGCACGTCGAAGCCGGGCTCGATCAGCTCGGTGACCAGCGTCGGGTCGATCGCAACGTCGGCGTTCGGCACGAGCGAGGCTGCCTCCGCATGCCACTCCGAGCGGAACCCGAGCACGGCGGGCGGCGAGCCCAGCTGCTGGGACAGATACGGCAGCGGCGCGATTCCGATCCCTCCGCCGACCAGGAGCGGCCGGTCGACGTTCAGCCGGTAGCCGTTCCCGAGCGGGCCGAGGACGTGAATCGCCTCGCCGGGCTCGAGCGCCGCGAGCGCCTGGGTCCCGGGGCCGATCGGATCGATCAGGAACCCGAGCTCACGAGCGGGGGCGATACACAGGCTCATCGGCCGCGGCAGCAACCGGCCCGGCGCCTCGAGCATGAAGAACTGCCCGGGAACGCCCGGATCCAGGCCGCCGCGATCGACGCGCAGCAGCATGTACGGCCCGACGGGCTCGGCCTCAATGACCGTTAACGGCTCGCGTCTCAACCTCGATGCGCTCCTGGAGCGAAAGCGCCAGCTCGGTGCGCGCGTTCGCAATCGCATGCACTGCGGCGGCGGCGCCGGAGATGGTGGTGATGCAGGGGATGCGCGCGACGAGCGCCGCCTCGCGGATCCGGTAGCCGTCCGTCCGCTGAAGCGACCCGCCGAACGGCGTGTTGATGACGAGGTCGCAGCGGCCCCGGCGGACGAGGTCGACCACGCTCGCCTCCGCCCCTTCCGCCACCTTCGCCACCTGCTCGACCTCGAGCCCCGCGTCGCGCAGCTCACGCGCGGTGCCTTTGGTTGCGACCAGCTTGAACCCGAGCCCGGCGAGCGCCGCGGCAACGGGACGCAGCGCCGGCTTGTCGGCGTCGCGGACGGAGAGGAAGGCGGTACCGCTGGTCGGCAGTGGCCTGCCGGCCGCACGCTCGGCCTTCGCGAAGGCGGTCGGAAGGTCGGACGCCGAAGCCATCACCTCGCCGGTCGAGCGCATCTCTGGGCCGAGCACGGGGTCGGCACCGGGGAAGCGGGCGAACGGCAGGACGGCCGCCTTGACGCTGACCTGTGCGGGCGGGCGCTCCGGCGGCAGCGCCAGATCGCGCAGTTCTTGCCCCGAGGCGAGCTTGCAGGCGGTCTCGACGAGGTTGAGGCCGGTCGCCTTGGACGCGAACGGCACCGTCCGCGACGCGCGCGGATTGGCCTCGAGGACGTAGACACCGTCCTCGGCGACCGCGAGCTGGACGTTGATCAGCCCCACCGTGCCGAGCGCCGGCGCGAGCCGCCGAACCACGCTCTCGACTTCGCGCGCCGTGGCGACGTCGAGCGACGGAGCGGGAAGCACGCACGTGGAGTCGCCGGAGTGCACGCCCGCCTCCTCGACGTGCTGCATCACCGCGGCCACGTACGTCTCCTCGCCGTCACAGAGCGCGTCGACGTCGATCTCGATCGCGTTCTCGACGAAACGGTCGACGAGCACCTTGCCGCTGAGCTCGCGGTGGAACGCCTCCACGACCTCGTTCCCGCGGTAGCAGACTCGCATCGCCCGGCCGCCGAGCACGTACGACGGTCGCACCAAGACCGGATAGCCGATTCGGTGGGCGATCTCCGCCGCCTCGCGACCACTCTCGGCGATCCCCCAGGCCGGGCAGCGGATTCCAAGCCGAGAGAGGAGGTCGCCGAAGCGCTCGCGGTCCTCGGCGAGGTCGATCGCCTCGTACGGCGTCCCGAGGATCCTGAAGCCGCCGCCCTCGATCGCGCGGGCGAGCTTCAGCGGGGTCTGGCCGCCGAACTGGATCACGACGCCCTCGGGCTGCTCGCGCTCACAGACCGCCAGCACCTCATCCGCGCCGAGCGGCTCGAAGTACAGCCGGTCCGATGTGTCGTAGTCGGTCGAGACCGTCTCCGGGTTGCAGTTGACCATCACCGCCTCGTAGCCGAGCGCCCGGAAGCTCTGCGCGGCGTGGACGCAGCAGTAGTCGAACTCGATCCCCTGGCCGATCCGATTCGGTCCCGAGCCGACGATCACGACGCGCGGCTTGCCCGTCGACTGCGGCGCTTCGTCCGCCTCACCGACCGTGGAGTAGTAGTAGTTCGAATCCGCCGCCACCTCGCCCGCGCACGAGTCGACCCTGCGGTAGACACGCGTCCCGGCCGGCGGCCCTTCGTCGCGCAGCCGCTCGAGCTCGGCGTGGAACCAGGGATGGAGACCCTCGGGCAGGTCATCCAACCCGTCCCAGGGCGTCACCGCCCCCGCGTCGAGCTCGCGCGAGCGAAATGCCTTCCAGAACGCCTCCCGAAACGTCCGTCCGATGCCCATCGCCTCCCCGACCGATTTCATCTGCGTCCCCAGCGCGCGGTCGGCGCCGGGAAACTTCTCGAAGGCGAAGCGCGGGAACTTGACCACAACGTAGTCCAGCGTGGGTTCGAAGCTGGCCGGAGTCGTCTTGGTCAGGTCGTTCGGGATCTCGTCGAGCGTAAAGCCGACCGCGAGCTCGGCGGCGACCTTCGCGATCGGGTAGCCGGTCGCCTTCGACGCCAGGGCAGACGAGCGGGATACGCGCGGGTTCATCTCGATCACCCGCAGCTCGCCGGTCTCCCGGTGGCGCGCGAACTGGATGTTCGAGCCGCCGGTCTCGACCCCGACGGCGCGGATGACGGCGGCCGCAGCGTCGCGCAGCTCCTGGTACGCCTCGTCGGAGAGGGTCATCTGGGGCGCGACCGTGACCGAGTCGCCCGTGTGTACGCCCATCGGGTCGAGGTTCTCGATCGAGCAGACGACGACCACATTGTCCCGCTTGTCCCGGACGACCTCGAGCTCGAACTCGTCCCATCCGCGCACTGACTCCTCGACCAGCACCTGGCCGATCGGGCTCTCGTGGAGGCCTCGTTCGACCTGCTGCGCGAGCGCCGCCCGGGTGTCGACGAAGCCACCGCCGTGGCCGCCGAGCGTGAAGGCCGGCCGGACGACGGCGGGCAGTGAGACGGCGGCCAGGTCCTCGAGCGAGGTGACGATCCGCGAGCTCGGGACGCTCAGCCCGACGCTCCGCACCGCCTCGCGGAAGAGCTCGCGGTCCTCGGCACGCCTGATCGCGTCCAACCCTGCGCCGATCAGCTCGACACCGAGCGCCTCGAGCACCCCCGCCTCGACGAGCTGGAGCGAGAGGTTGAGCGCAGTCTGCCCACCCATGGTCGGCAGCAGTGCGTCCGGCCGTTCGCGCTCCAGCACGTTCGCGACCCCGGCAAGGTCGAGCGGCTCGAGGTAGGTGCGGTCGGCGAAACCCGGGTCGGTCATGATCGTCGCCGGGTTGGAGTTGACGACGATCGTGCGGAAGCCGTCCTCGCGCAGCACCTTCAGGGCCTGGCAGCCCGCGTAGTCGAACTCGCACGCCTGGCCGATGACGATCGGGCCCGAGCCGATCAGGCAGACCGACTCGATGTCGGTGCGCCTAGGCAACCGCCCGCAGCTCCTCGACCCACTCGGCGATGATCGGCGCCCCGTCGTGCGGTCCCGGGCTCGCCTCCGGGTGGAACTGGGCCGACCGGGCCCGCAGGTCGGGGTAGTGGAGGCCCTCGACCGTGCCGTCGTAGAGGGACGTGTGGGTGACACCGTTTCCGCCACCGGGGGCGACGGCGAAGCCGTGGTTCTGGGAAGTGACGAGCACGCGGCGGGTTGTGTGGTCGACAACGGGGTGGTTGGCGCCGCGGTGGCCAAACGGGAGCTTGAAGGTCTCCTGGTCGGTCGCGAGCGCGAGCAACTGGTGGCCGAGACACACGCCGAGGACGGGCGTGCGCCCAAGAAGGTCGCGGACCGTGCGCGTCTCGTCGGCGAGGGGCGCCGGGTCCCCCGGGCCGTTCCCGAGCAGCACGCCGTCGTAGGCGGCGAGCGTGTCCGCGTCCACGTCGTGCGGGAAGACATCCACCGCCGCCCCCGCTCCAGCCAGCAGGCGCAGGATCGAGCGCTTGACGCCGTAGTCGACCACTGCGACGCGAACGTCTCCGTCCAGGGCGAAGGTGTACGGCTCGGGCGGCGAGACCCCGGCGACGAGCGCCAGCCCTTCCATCGCCGGCTGGGCGCGCACCTCGGCGAGCACCTCGTCGACCAGGACGTCGCCGGAGACGGCGGCGGCCCGCATCGCGCCGCGCTCGCGCAGGTGGAGGACGAGCGAGCGGGTGTCGATGCCGCACAGCGCAACCACCCCACGCTCGCCGAGCCACTCTGTCCAGGCAGTTCCACCCGTCTCCCGCATCACGACTGCAGTCGCGTGCACGCACGCCGACTGCGAGCGCTCCTCGGCGACGCCGTAGTTGCCGACCATCGGCGCGGTGAAGCAGACGATCTGCCCCACGTAGCTCGGGTCGGTGACGGTCTCCTGGTAGCCGCTCATCGAGGTCGTGAACACGGCCTCGCCGAAGGCGCGGCCGTGTGCCGCGATCGACTCGCCGGAGAAGACCGTCCCGTCCTCGAGGACGAGGTAGCTGACGCCTTCGGCGTCACGACCTCGCCTCGCACCAACTCCGACAGCTTCGCTGTCGGCTTTGTACTCGGCTTCGTCTCTCACGGGACCTCGTACGCGATCCGGCCGGCGGCGACGGTCAACCGGACCCGCCCGCGCAGGGTCTCCCCCAGGAGCCACGAGTTCGCGGAGCGCGACCGGAAACCGCCCTCGCCGACCCGCCAGACGGCGTCCGGATCGAGCAGCACGAGATTCGCCGGAGCGCCCTTGGCGATCCGCGGCGCCTCCAGCCCATAGGCCTGGGCCGGCCCCGTGGACATGCGCTCGAGCAGAGTCGGGAGGGTCACCAGCCCCGGTCCGACGAGGTGGGTGTTGAGGGCGGCGAAGGCGGTCTCGAGTCCGGTGACGCCGAACGGCGCCTCCTCGAACGGTACGTCCTTCTCGTGTGCGGCGTGCGGAGCGTGGTCGGTCGCGATCACCGAGATCGTCCCGTCCCGTACGGCGGCGACGAGCGCGGCGCGGTCTTCGCTGCTCCTGAGCGGCGGGTTCATCTTCAGGTTCGGGTCGAGCGACCAGACGGCGTCGTCCGTCAGCACCAGGTGGTGCGGGGTCGCCTCGGCAGTCGCGCGCAGATCTTCGGTCTGCGCGCGAGAGAGGAGCTCGACAGACTCGCGCGCAGACAGGTGCAGAAAGTGGATCGGCTGCGCTTCGTACGTCGCCAGCGCCAGGTCGCGACCGACCATCACGCTCTCCGCGATCGACGGATAGCCGGCGAAGCCGAGCTCCGCCGACACCGGCCCCTCGTGCATCTGGCCGCCCCGCGAGAGCGTCGGTTCCTCGCAGTGGACGGCGACCCGCCGGCCGGTGACGACGTGGTACTGGAGAGCCCGCCGCATCAGGCCGGGCGCCTCGACCGGGCGGCCGTCGTCGCTGAAGCCGACGGCGCCTGCATCCGCAAGCTCGGCCATCTCGGTCAGCTCCTCGCCTCGCTGTCCCTTCGTGATCGCGGCCAGGAACCCGACCGGGACGTCGGCCTCTTCGCGCGCGGTCTCGATCAGCGAGCCGAGCACTGCAGCGGCGTCGACAACCGGCTCCGTGTTCGGCATTGCGAGGATCGCGCAGAACCCGCCGGCCGCAGCGGCGGCGGTGCCGGACGCAATCGTCTCTTCGTCTTCGCGGCCCGGCGTCCGCAGGTGGACGTGCGGGTCGACGAACGCAGGCGCCAGGACCAACCCCCACCCCTCGACGACGCGGTGGCCGTTGGCGTCGACGTTGAGACCGATGTCGGAGATCACGCCCTTGTCGACGCGGACGTCGAGGACTCCGTCGATCCCCTCGGCAGGATCGAGCACCCGTGCGCTGCGGATGACGAGATCGTCGTGGCCTTCCTTGCCGAACAGGACCGGTCCCATCACGCCACCTCCTCCGCGACCTCGGCCTTGACCTCGACCGGCCCGTGCGTGAGCAGGTCGTAGAGCACAGCCATCCGGACGACGAGCCCGGCGCGCACCTGCCTTTCGATCAGCGCGTCGACCGAGTCGGCCACGATCGGGTCGATCTCGACGCCGCGGTTCATCGGGCCGGGATGCATGACCTTCTGTCCCGGCCGTAGGCGTTCGGGTGTCACGCCCCAGCGGGCGCTGTACTCGCGCAGGCTGGGCACGAAGTTCTCGCCCGATTCCATCCGTTCCCGCTGCATACGGAGGACGTAGACCACGTCGGCGTCTCCGATCGCGGCAATGTCCGTTGCGACGTCGCAGCCCATCGCTTCGATCCCGCGCGGGATCAGCGGCGGCGGGCCGACGAGCGTCACCCGCGCCCCCATCAACGTCAGCGCCTGGATGTTCGATCTCGCGACCCGAGAGTGGAGCACATCGCCGACGATGGCGACGTGGAGCCCTTGGATCGGACCGACGTTCCGCTCGATCGTGTAGAGGTCGAGCAGCGCCTGCGTCGGGTGCTGGTGCTTCCCGTCCCCGGCGTTGACGACATGCGCGCCGGTCACGCGCGCGACGAGGTCGGGCGCGCCGATGTGCGGGTGACGCATGACGATCACGTCCGGGTCGTACGCGTTGAGCGTCAGCGCCGTGTCCTTCAGCGACTCGCCCTTGTCGACCGAGGAGCCGCTCGACTTCACCGACATCACGTCAGCCGAGAGTCGCTTCGCGGCGAGCTCGAAGCTCGACGACGTCCTGGTCGAGGACTCGAAGAACAGGTTGACGACGGTCCGCCCACGCAGCGTGGGCAGCTTCTTCATCTCGCGCTCGAGTGAGCGCTCGAAGGTGCCCGCGGTGGCGAGCAGCCGCCTCACGTCGTCGCGGGTCAGGTCCCCGATCGAGATCAGGTGCCGCTTCGGCGGCGGATCCGAGGGCGGGAGCAAGTCGTCCCGGACGAGTTGGACGGTCACCGGGCCACCTCTTCCGGAATCAGGAGAACGCGGTCGACCTCGTCGACCTCGACAAGCTGCACCTGGATGCGCTCGGAGCGGGCGGTGGGCAGGTTCTTGCCGACGTAGTCGGGCCGGATCGGGAGCTCGCGGTGCCCCCGGTCGGCGACGACCGCGAGCCGGACGCGCGCGGGCCGGCCGTAGTCGAACAGCGCCTCGATCGCGGCTCGGATCGTGCGCCCCGTGTAGAGGACGTCGTCGACGAGGATGCACGTCCTCCCCTCGAGAGCGAAGTCGAGCTTCGTCTCGCGGACGAGCGGCTGGGGATGCAGCGGGGCCTCTCCACCCCGGACGTGGACGTCGTCTCGGTGGAAGGTGATGTCGATCGTGCCGAGGTCCACCTCGACGCCGCTGAACTCCTCGATCAGCCGGCGGAGGCGGTGCGCGAGCGGGACGCCGCGGGTATGGATGCCGACCAGCGCGACCTGGTCGAGGTCCGTGTTCGCCTCGATGATCTCATGGGCGATGCGATGGAGGGTGCGTCCGAGCTGGTCTGCGTCAAGCAGGACCCGCTCGGTCGCGGGTGCGTGTGCAGCAGTCAATTCGCAACTCCTTTCCGGCCTCACGGGACCGGCTTAAAGCAGTGCTGGCTTCGAACGTGCGGGCGGAGCCTAGCGGTCCGGGCCGACGGCGTCGACGGGGAGCCCCGCTTTGGACCAGGCCTCGAACCCGCCCTCCACGTCGGTCGCTTTGCGGAAGCCGAGCTCCTGGAGTTGCGCCGCGACGAGGCTCGACGCAAAGCCGTGGCGGCAGATCAGGATCACGCGAGTCTCGCGCGGCAGCTCGTCCAGACGCCAGAGCACGATCTGCTCACGGGCGCCTGATGTAACCCCATTTCTTCAGGTCGCGCATCAGTTCGGCAACGAACGCCCGACCGGCCGGCCAGCCGAGCAGGGTCTTCCCGGGACCGAGGTCGCCGCGCTTCAGCGCGAGGTCGAGCAGACGCCTCCCCTCTCCCGGCCTGCCCAGGAGGTGCTGCTCGGCGACGTATGCTGCGACGACCGCGCGGACATCGGTGTCCTTCTTGCCGCGATCTCGCCTGTACGCCGAGAGGATCGACGCGGCGTCCTTCTCGACCAGGCCAGGGAATCTCCGCGTCACGTCGACCAGCTTGCCGCCGCGGAAGCTCCAGATCTGGATCGGCGCCACCGAATACACATAGGCGGTGAACGTGTAGACGAATCGCTCGTCGGAGGCGGAGAACTCGGGATGCCCGTCACCGTCCAGGTCGGCGAGCTCCGAGCCGAAGTTGCCCCAGTAGCCGAGGGTCGATCGGTATTTCCGCGCCGTCGGATCCCAGCGCAGGATTAGCGTGACGCTGCAGCAGTGCGCTCCGCCGGTGTACAGGTCGAGGAGGACCTCGGGCTCACCGCCGTCGAGGTCGCGGATCTCGACGTCGACCGGACGAGCGTCCCTGCAGGCGAGACAGCCCAGGCGCTCGATCGGGGCATTGAGGGCCGTCCGACCGCTCCGGACGACTCGGACTCGGAGCTTCTCGAAGAGGAACGCCCGCTCGGAGAAGGTCAAGCTCGCCTTCACGGTCCCCTTTCGGGCCGACAGGACCTGGGGCACGTAGCGAGAGATGTCCAGCGTAAAGCAGTGCAGGCGAGCGGGCCTGCTGTTGTTCGTGATCCGGAGCGTCCACTGTCCTCGGGCGTCCTGGCCGTACAGCGACGACAGCTTCCCCTCGGGCCGATACGGCGTGTCGACGAAGGGAGACGAGCCGCCCGAGATCGGGTTCGTGGTCTCGTCGGAGTCGAGAACCGTGAGGATGCCGCCGCAGTTCGCTTCGTCGCTGCCGAAGTCAGCGCCGCTGCCGCGGTGAACGACCAGCGGCACCTCGGTTCCTCTCGGGCTGACGAGCGACACCGACAGCGCCGACGTATCGGGTGTCGTGATCCGGAAGGCGACGCGGACGAACGACACCGGGCCGCGGTCGGGAACGGTGAGTGAGCGGTCGACGCTCGCCCCGAGCGGCATGTCGATGTTGCCCGTCGAGTAGGTCTTCGTCGCGGCATGCGCCGGCCCGGCCGTGACCGCGAGGAGCACGGCGGCTGAGACGAGAAGGCGTCTCATGACGGACGCCTTAGGCGTCGCCGAGGAGCTCGTCCGGGTCGGTCATCGCCTCGATCGCGAACTGAGCCGCTTCGAGCGACGACTCGTCGACCAGCACCTTCTGCGGGGCGTCCTCCGTCTCGCGCGGGTGACGTTCGACGGCGGTCTCGAGCTCCGATGTGATTCCGGCCGCCTGGAGGATCGCCTGGATCTCTTCCGCTTCGGTCACGTCCTCGGCAAGCGCAACCTGGACGAGTCTGGTCATCTGGCGGTCTCCTCGGGCACGATCTCGTGTGGGACTGGGGCGTCGGGGACAGGGGCGCTGTTCTCGACCCGGGCCGGCTCCTCTCGGCGCGGGAGCGCACCGCCCTTGATCAGGTGCGGTCCACCCCGCTCCTCGAACCGCGCGTCGATGATATCGAAGTCCCGGGGAACAACCGTTGCGGGGAAGACGGCCCCGGCCGCCCGGGCAGTCTCCCGGGCAAAGTGCCGAGGGGACAGGTGTGTGAGCGCGAGCATCCGCACGCCGGCCGCCTTCGCGATCTGCGCAGCGTCGACGGCGGTCGAGTGCGACGTCTCGTCGGCACGCTCGCGCTCGTCCTCGAGGAAGGTCGCCTCGTGGACGAGCAGGTCGGCGCCGCTCGACGCCTCGAGGACGCTCCGCGTGGGGGCGGTGTCGCCGGCGATCACGATCGTCCGCCCGGGTCGCGCTGCGCCGAGCACCTGCTCGGGCGTGACCGTCGTCCCATCCGCGAGGGTGACGGCCTCACCGCGCTGGAGCACGCCGCGTTCCGGACCGAAGGGGACTCCGAGCGCGTCGGCCGTCTCGACGTCGAAGCGTCCCGGGCGCTCGTCCTCGACGAGCGCGTAGCCGACTGACGAAACGCCGTGCTGGACCGGGAACGTCGTCAGCCGGTAGCCGTCCCGATCGAGCGTGTCGCCCGGCCGGAGCTCCACGAGGTCGTACTCGTACGTGAGCTTCCCGAAAATTCGGCGCAAGGACACGAACAGCTGCTCCAGTCCGGGCGGCCCGTAGATCTCGATCGGCACGTCGCGGCCGCGTAGCGCGAACGTCTTCAGCATCCCGGGCAGGCCGAGGTAGTGGTCGGCGTGGTAGTGGGTGAGAAAGACCTCGCGGAGGTCGATCAGGCCGAGCGACGAGCGGAGGAGTTGCCGCTGGGTGCCTTCGGCACAGTCGAACAGGAGGCGCTCGCCGCCCCGCCGTACGAGCAGCGCGGTCGCAGAGCGGTCAGCCGTGGGCATCGAGCCCGCGGTGCCGAGGAAGACCACGTCGAGGTCCACCCCCCGGAGTCTAGGGACGTCAGGGGAGGCCCAACCGCTCGCCCGGCCGCACCAGTGTGGCCGTCAGGTGGTTCCGCTCCCGGAGCCTCCAAACCGCCTCACGCGGGTCGCCGACGTAGTGCGTGGTGGCGATCGACCACAGGGTGTCACCGGCGCGGACGACATAGACCCGCTCGCGGCCGGCGCCGTCCGAGCGGCGCGCTCCCCAGGCGACGGCCAGAGTCAGCAGTGCGACGATGACGACGATCCGAGCGAACATGTGTTCGATGATAGTGCGAACACGTGTTCGGTGTCAAGTCGGGCTAGCGTTCGCCTCGACGAGCGAGTGCCGACCCCGGACCGGATTCAGCGCGTGAAGGGCTCGGGCGGCTCGAGTAGCGCATCGGCGAGCTTGGCCGCGCCGAAGCGCACCGGGTCGTCCGCCGGCAATCCCATCTCCGTCTCGGCGGCGGCGATCGCCGCGCGGGCGGTGTCGTCGTCCAAGTGACGGGTGTTCAGCGCGATCGCCTGGACCTTCGCCGGCCGGCGCGGGAGGGCGATCCGCTCATGCAATTCCACCAGCTCGGACAGCGTCCGCAGCGGGTGGCCGGGATAGCCCTCGATCTCGGTCGTACCGACCAGGTGGCAGAGGACGAACGCGTGCGGCGCCGAGCCGTGGATCAGGCCGAGCGTGACGCCCGAGTACGCCGGGTGGAGCAGCGCGCCCTGGCCCTCGACCCAGAGAATCTGGCCCCCGTACTCCACCCCGTCGACGACGAGGCGCTCCGCCGCGCCGGCGACGAAGTCGGAGACGACCGCGTCCACCGAGATGCCCCAGCCGGCAATCGCGATCCCCGTCTGGCCGGTCGGCACGAAGACCGACTTCAATCCCCGCCGCTTCGCCTCCCGGTCGAGCTCGAGCGCGACGGTCATCTTCCCGATCGCGCAGTCGGAGCCGACGGTGAGGACGATCCGGGCGTCCAGCTCGAAATTCGCCCCGGTGGGCACGTTCAGATCAGGAGGCGGCTTGCGCAGGTCGCGGAGCTCGACGTGGTGCCGGGCGGCAAGCGCGACCAGGTCGGCGTCGTCCGCAAGGTACTCGTGCAGGCCGTTTTCGAGGTCGAGGTCGGCCGCGATGCACTGCTTCAGCAGCTCACGCCACGCGGGTGGGAAGCGACCGCCCTGCGTGGCAACGCCGACCAGCGCAGTCGTCGGCTCGTAGGCGAGCGCGTCGGCGACCGTGCCGACGATCGGGATCCCGTCGTAGGTGTCCCCCACGCGCTCCGAGTCGAGGATCGCCACCGTCGGATCCGCCGCGTACTTGACGACCCCACGCATGGTCTTGCCGTAGTGCGGGTCGCCGGAGCGACCCTCGGCGAGGATCAGGTAGCGCTTCACCGTGCCTGGCACTCCGTTAGGATGCGCGCCGGACACCGAGGCCCGGCTCCTCTGACGGAGTCTGGACGCCGTCGACGAGCTCGACGCCCCGCCACGGGTCGCGCGCCAGCAGAAGGTTCCCGTCGAGGTCGACGTGGTCACAGAGGCTCGCGATTGCAGCGGCGGCCGCGATCCCGAGCCCGGATTCGATCATGCAGCCGAGCATCACCCCCAGCCCGAGCGCCCGAGCGGCATGGGCCATCCGGACGCCCTCGCCGATGCCGCCGGACTTGGCCAGCTTGATGTTGACGCCGTGGGCGACCGCGGCGCAGGCGGCGACATCGGCCAGGGTGTGGCAGTCCTCGTCGACGTAGACCGGGATCGCCGCCTCCTTCTTCAGCCTCGCACCGTCGGGGTCGCCGGCCCGCAGGGGCTGCTCGCAGTACTCGACCCCGAGCTCGGCCAGCCTGGGCAGCGCATCGAGGGCATCGTCGAGCGACCAGTACTCGTTCACGTCCACCTGGAGCGGCACGTCGGTGACCTCGCGCACCGCCCGGACGCGGTCGACGTCGCGCCCGTCGCCGCCGCCGAGCTTCAGCTTCAGCCGCTTGAACCGTCCGGTGGCGTGCGCGCGAGCCGCCTTCGCCGCCATCTCGTCCGGGGTCCCGAGAATGATCGTCCAGGACGTCGGCGGGCCGAGCCGCTCGAGCCCGAGGAACCGCCAGACCGGCTCGCCGGCGAGTTTGCCGCTGAGATCGTGCAACGCGGCGTCGATCGCGCCACGGGCCGCGAACTGCTCGCTCGGCAGGCGCCGCATCACCTCGTCGAGCGCGAACGGATCGTCGCCGAGTCGGTCGGCGACGCCTTGCACGTACGCGAGCGCCGACGCGGCCGACTCTCCGTAGCGGCCGATCGGGGCCGCTTCGCCGAACCCGGAGACGTCGTCGTGGCGGATCTCGACCTCGACCACCTCCGCCGTGTCCTGCGAGCCGCGGGCGATCGTGAAGGTTTCAGCGAGGTCCAGGGTGACGATCCGGGCGCTCAGCTGCACGCGGGTACACTACGACCCGCCGGCGCCTGTAGCTCAGGGGATAGAGCGCGCGCCTCCGGAGCGCGAGGTCGCAGGTTCGATTCCTGCCAGGCGCAACAAGACCCGCGAAGCCAGGCGCAATCGGCTTGGTTACGCGGGTCAGTTGCATCAGGGGTGCCGCTGATGGTCGGGTATGCAGACACGGGCGCCCAAGCTGGATTGCGGGCTTCAGACTCCGAGCTCGCCGGAAGCGAGCTGCGTGCCCGCGACGCGGGCGCGGATCTTCTCGAACGCCGTCTCGCGCGCGGTCGAAACGTCGTCTCCGAAAGGGGAGAAGCCACAGTCGTCCGTCGTGCCAAGCTGATCGACCGGGATGTGCTCGGCGGCTTCGAGCACTCGCTCGCACACCTCGTCTGGGCTCTCCACACGTGGATCAATCGGATCGGTGACACCGATGAAGACCGTCTGCCCCGGCCGCAGGTGCTCGGCGATTAGTTCGAGTACCCGCGTGCGATCAGGTTCGCTTGCCAGCTGCAGGTAGAAGTTCCGCACCTCCAGCTGGAACAGGCTCGGCAGTAGCTCGGCGTAGTCGACATCGGCGCTGTGGGTCGAGTCCTGGTCTCCCCCCGGGCAGGTGTGAACGCCGAGCCGCCTTCGCTCCTCGTCGGAGAAGTGCTCGAGGACGCGGTTGTTGAGCGCGACGAAGTCGTTGAGCAGCCCTTTCGACGGGTCGAGTTTCACGGCCAGGCGCCCCTCGGTGAAGTCGATCTGCACGCTGTGTGCGCCCGCGACGAGGCAGCTGCGAATGTCCGCCTCGGCCTCCGCCACGAGGTCGGCAAGGAACGCCTCTCGCGGATAACCCTCGAGACCGTCGGCAGGGTATAGCAGGCTCAGAGCCGAAGCCGATATCACCGCCTGCTTCAATGGCACATGCGCATACGGAACTGCGGCTTCGAGGTAGGAGCCTGCGAATGCGCGGTAGCGGAGCGGGCCGGCCGTGAGCCTCGGAAGCTGCCGCGTATGCCCGTCGGCGAATGGGATCACCACGCCGTCGGGTGCGAGCGCCTCGAGCCCCGCGACCGGGTACGTCGCGAAGCTCGGCTTGCGCTGCTCACCGTCGGTCACGATGGGCGAGCCGGTCTCCTCGAACCTCGCAATCGTGTCTCGCACCGCCTCTTCATAGAGCGCGTCGAGGTCGCTCTCCGAGATCCTCCCCTGCGATCGGTCTTGGAGTCCCTCGAGTAGCGAGCCTGGTCGAGGAATGCTGCCGATCGGCTCAGTCGGAAGCGCCACGCCCGTACCCTGCCCCGTCGCGGCAGGGTACGTCAAACGCGAAGCAGCCTTACTCGGACCGCTTGGCGGCCCACTCGCGTTCAGCCTCCCGTTCCATTCGTTCGAGCCTCTGGTAGTAGTCCGGGAACTCCTTCATGTGTGCG
>JBKOVQ010000125.1:0-3714 GCA_046723985.1 Actinomycetota bacterium
GCTCGGGGCGCAGCGTGACGCTGGTGCCGGCCGCCTCGACCTCGGGCAGGCCGCCCTCGGGCGCGGTCAGCTCCAGCGGCGAGGTCCGCGGCAGCATCCAGGCGCCGTCGCGGGTGATCCCGATCGGGACCACCTCGAACCGCTCGGGGTCGAGCGCCTCGATCACCGAGCGCGCCGATGCGATCGAGATCGGGTGCTCGGAGGAGCGGCCGCCCATGAGCACCGCGACGCGACGGCGGCGGCTCACTGGGCGGGCGGCACGCTGTTCTGATTGCCGTTTCCCTGGTCTCCGCCGTCCGTGGGCAGCGTGGTCGTCGTCGTCGATTCGGTCGTGGTCGCAGGCGGCGGGGTGACGTAGCGTCCGACGGTGATCGTGACCGTCGTCCCGGGGTCGACCGACGTTCCGGCGGTGGGGGTCTGGAAGAGAACGACGCCGTCGAGGGACGGATCGGAGACGTCGCTCTCGTCGACGACCACCTTGAACCCGGAGTTGCGTACGGTCGCGATCGCGTCGGCGCGCGAGAAGCTGGAGACGTCGGGAACGACCGACTGCGTGGGGCCTTTGGAGACGTACAGCGTCACCGTCGAGCCCTTGGCGGCGAGGGTGTTCGCGGACGGGTCTTCCTGGACGACCGTCCCCTTCGGGTCGTGCGACTCGACGTCGCGCCTCGCGACCGCGAAACCCGCAGCCTGGAGCTCCGCGGCCGCCTGCTCGTAGGGCACGCCGACCACGGGCGGGATCGCGACCGGCTTCGGTCCCTGCGACACGTTGATCCGCACCTTGGTCCCCTTGACCACGTGCTTTCCGGGGGCAGGATCCTGCCCGGTCACCGTCCCCGTCTCCTTGTCCGAGTTGACGTGGACGACCTTGGCGACGAGCCCGAGCTGAGTGATCTCGGCAACGGCATCCGTGGCCACGTCGCCGCGGACGTCGGGCACGTCGACCTTGGGTAAGCCGGTCGAGACGACGATCGTCACCGGGTTCCCCTTGTCGGTGCGCGTCCCGGCGCCGGGATCCTGGGAGACGACGATCGTCTCGGGAACCTTGTCATCCGGTCGCCGGACGATCTTCGGACTCAGGCCCGCATCGCGGATCTTGGCGACCGCGTTCGCCTCCTTGATCCCCTCGACGAAGGGAACGGCCACCGGCTTGTTTGCCGCGAGCTGGTCCTGGATCTTCGTGTAGACGTACCAGCCGCCCGCGACCGCCGCCGCGACCACGACGAGCGCCAGCAGCCACGGCCAGATCGAGCGGCGCCGGACCGGCTCCTCGTACTCGTAGAACCCGGTCGGGGGGCCGTACGCCGGAGGCGACGCGGACGCAGGGCGACGGACCACCTCGGTGGGCGCGGACGAGATCGTCGTCACCGCGCCCACGCCACGGAGCACCTGGGTTGCCGCCTCCTCGGTCTCCGGTGCGACCGCTTGTCCGCGGGCGGCGCGCGCGAGGTCGGCATCCATCGCCTCGGCGCTCGGGTAGCGGTCGGTCGGATTCTTGGCGAGTGCCCGTAGCACGATCGAGTCGAGCTCGTGCGGTACCTCAGGCCGCCGCTCCGAGGGCGGCTCGGGCGTGGTCGAGAGGTGCTTCATCGCGATCTCGAGCGGCGTGTCGCCGGTGAACGGGACCGATCCGGTCAGCATCTCGTAGAGGACGACGCCGACCGAGTAGATGTCCGAGGCCGGGCCGACCGGCGCTCCCTTCGCCTGCTCCGGCGAGAGGTACTGCGCGGTGCCGATGATCGACCCCGTCTCGGTCATCTGGCTCGTCCCCGCCCGTGCGATGCCGAAGTCCATGACCTTCAGCCGACCGTCGGAGGCGACCGACACGTTGTGCGGCTTGATGTCGCGGTGGACGACGCCATGTCGGTGGGCGAAGCCGAGCGCAGCGAGGATCTGCCGGGCGTAGTCGATTGCCACCGCGATCGGGGTCGGCCCGCGGGACACGAGGAGCTCCTTCAGCGTTCGCCCGTCGAGGTACTCCATCGCGATGTAGTAGGTGCCCTCGGCCTCGCCGCGGTCATAGATCGAGACGATGTTCGGGTGAGAGAGGCCTGCCGCGTTCTTCGCCTCGCGACGGAAACGCTCGACGAACTGCTCGTCCTGCGCGTGGCGATCGTCGAGCATCTTGATCGCCACGCGGCGCCCGAGCTCCTGATCCTCGGCGAGGTAGACGTTCGCCATCCCGCCTGTGCCGAGCTTGCGGACGACGCGGTAGCGGCCGTCGAAGACCTGGTCGATGAGGGTGTCGGGCCCCGGCATCCTCGGCTACAGGTTAGGGACGACGCCGGAGCAAGGTTTCCATGACGGTCTTCGCGATCGGCGCGGCGGTGTGGCCGCCGACGCCGTGCTGGTTCTCGAGGAAGACAGCGATCGCGACCCTCGGAGCGTCCGCCGGCGCGAACGCGATGAACGACGTCGTGTTGACGCCGGACGCGCCGGTCTCGGCGGTGCCGGTCTTGCCCGCGACCGCGACCCCGGGGATCTGCGCCGCGGTTCCGGTTCCGCTGGTGACGACCGACTCCATCATCGCCGTGAGCTCGTCCGCGGTGTGCTTCGAGATCGGGCGCGACCGCACCTTCGGCGAGTGGCGGTGGATCGTCGACCCGTCCGGAGCGGTGATCTTCTGTACCACATACGGCTCCATGACGACCCCGTCGTTCGCGATCCCGGCGGCGACCATCGCCATCTGGAGCGGCGTCAGCTGCATCCGCTCCTGCCCGAACGCAAGCCGGCCCGGGTCGACCTGGTTCGGGTCGTGCGGACGGAACAGCCTCCCGTGGTCGTACAGGCCGCTCGGTGAGCGCTCGCTCGACGGTGTCTCCAGGGGCGGGTCGTCGTAGAACCCGAACCGTCTTGCGTAGTCGAGGACCGTCAGGGGCCCGAGCTTCTTGCCGATCTCGCAGAAGACGGCGTTGATCGAGTGCTCGAGGGCGGTCCTGAAATCGACGCGCCCGAATACCTCGGGGCCGCTCTGGTCGGCGAAGTTGGAGACCTTCTTGCCGTACTCGATGCAGTAGCCCGGGTCGTTGAAGCTGGAGTCGGGCGTGTACGTGCCCGTGTCGAGTGCCGCCGCGGACGTGATCACCTTGAACGTCGAGCCGGGCGTGTAGAGGCCCGCGGTCGCGCGGTTGATCAGCGGCGCTCCGGGGGAGCAGTTCACGTTCCGTGCCCGGCGGGCGATCTCGGCGAAGTGCCCCTCGACCAGGTTCGGGTTGTAGGACGGCGACGACGCCATCACGAGCACCGCGCCGGTCCTGGGGTCGAGCGCGACCACGGCGCCGCAGTTGCCGTCCAGTGCGTCCAGCGCCGCCTTTTGTGCCTTCGAGTCGATCGTGAGCACGAGGTTGTTCCCGGTGACGGTCGCGCCCTTCAGCGTGTCCACCGTGCGGCGTAGCACGGTGTTCAGGTGCGAGTTCGACGCGGTCAGGTAGTCGTCGTACGACCGCTCGAGCCCGGCCCGCGAGCGGGACTGGGTCGAGTAGCCGACGACCTGGGCGGCGAGCGGTCCACTCGGAAAGCGCCGGAAGTAGTAGGTCTGGCCGTCGACCTTCTGCGCCCGCCGGGCGGCCAGGAGCCTGCCGTCGGCGGAGTAGATCAGTCCGCGGCGGATCTTGAACTGCGCGACGCGCAGGATCGCATTGTCCTGGCGCGCGGCGAGCCCGGACGGCTGTCTCTTATACACATCTGACGCTGCCGACGACGGCTGCAGTGTGT
>JBKOVQ010000008.1:0-11194 GCA_046723985.1 Actinomycetota bacterium
CTGAAGCGCTATGGGATGACGGTCGCCGACAACGGGTCGAACTGGTACATCAGCGGCGTCCCGGATCCTCGCTGGGACAACGACGATCTGCACACGCTCGGCCGTGTCAGAGGGTCGAGCTTCGAGGTCGTCGACCCGGCCGCGATCCACCCCTAGAGGCGGCGCGTCGTCCAGGCGTGCGTCTCGAGGCCGATGCGGTAAGACGGCTCGGTCAGATGACCGCGGATCTCGTCGAGGAGCGCGTCACGTTCCGCCGGCGGCTTGATGGTGAAGTTGCCCCACGACCCGATGCGCGCGATCAGGACGTCCCGCGGGACGTCCGCCTCGTGCGGGAAGACCTCGTGCCTGAGCGGCTCGAAGGGCGAGCCGTCGTACGCCTCACGCCACGCGAACGCGTGGTAGCGCTTCCGCTCGAACGACGCCGCACCCGGGCCGATCACCGGAGCGTCTCCACGAGCAGGAAGACGTTCAGACTGCTGATCACGACGGCGATCGCCCACGCCGCCGATGTGGTCAGCAGGTTGTTCACGAGCCCGCCCATCACCCGGCGGCTGCTCGTGAAGAGCACGAGCGGGATCAGCGCAAACGGGATCCCGAACGAGAGCACCACCTGGCTGAGGACCAGCGCGCGCGTGGGCTCGACGCCGGCAAGCGCCACCGCCAGCGCGGGCGCCGCCGTGATCGCCCGCCGGGCGAAGAGCGGGATCTGGCGCCGGATGAAGCCCTGCATGACCACCTGACCTGCGAGCGTCCCGACCGACGACGACGAGAGCCCTGAGGCGAGCAGGGCGATGCCGAGCAGGATCGCGGCCCAGTGACCCGGGTCCGCGTACAGGCCGTGGTACGCATCCTCGATCGACTCCGCGTCGGTCCCGAAGAAGCGGGCGGCGAAGATCGACAGCATCGCGAGGTTGACGAGACCGGCGATCGACATCGCCAGCAGGACGTCGATGCGCTCGAAGCGCTGGATGCGCTTCAGCTCGCCCTCGGTCTTTCCACGCACACGGGACTGCGTGAGCGCCGAGTGCAGGTAGATGACGTGCGGCATCACGGTCGCGCCGATGATGCCGACCGCGATCAGCAGGGCCTCGCCCTCGAAGCTCGGCGAAAAGAGGTCGTCGGCCATGTTCCCGGGGTCGGGCGTGACCCTGAGCAGCTCGAAGGCGAACGCAACGACGATCACGCCGACGAAGACGGCGATCACCGCCTCCAGCTGGCGGAACCCCAACGTCTGGAGCGCGAGGATCGTGAATGCCGCCGCCACGGCGATCACCGCCCCCCAGCCGAGCGGAATCCCGAACAGGAGGCTTAGCCCGAGAGCCGCGCCGAGCACCTCGGCGAGGTCGGTCGCCATCGCAATCACCTCGGCCTGGATCCACAGCCCGAAGCTGACCGGCCGCGAGAGGTTGTCGCGACACACCTCGGCGAGGTTCCGCCCGGTCGCGATCCCGAGCTTCGCCGACAGCGTCTGGACGAGCATGGCCATGAGGTTCGCGGCGAGCACTGCCCAGAGCAGGAGGTAGCCGTACTTGGCGCCGCCGGCGACGTCGGTGGCGAAGTTGCCGGGGTCGACGTAGGCGACCGAGGCGATGAACGCAGGCCCGAGAAACGGCCAGAGTGCGCGCAGACCCTTGCGCTTGCCGTCGATCGCCTCCTGGGCGGCGCGGATCGTGGCCGCCTCGCCGGGCAGAACGCGGCCGAGAAGACCGCGGGCCGCTCCGAGCCTCCCACTCGGGCTGGAACCCCGCTGAGGAGGCGTGCCCTCGTGCGCAGGGAGATCGCTTACGCGAGCATGGCCCTCCATCTGCCGCCCCCTACGCGACCGCGACTCGCATCGCGCGAGTCAGCACCGCACCCAGCACGTGGACCTCGTCTCCGACACGGACGGACAGCGGGCCCTCGAAGGGCTGCCGGTCGATCACCTCCAGCCGCGTGCCCGGGGTGATCCCGCGCTCGGTGAGGAAGCGCAGCATCTCGGGATCGTCGTCCGACACGCGAACGAGGGTCGCGCGCGCGCCCGGCTCGAGCTGGTAGAGGTCGCAGCTCCCGACGTCGTCGGTGATTGCCAGCTCGCGGCTCGGGATCGGATCGCCGTGCGGGTCGAGGGTCGGGTGACCGAGCTTGGCCGCGATCACCTCCTCGAGCTCTTCGGAGAGGACGTGCTCGAGCACCTCCGCCTCCGCGTGCACTTCGTCCCACCCCATTCCCAGGTTCTCGACGAGAAAGAGCTCGAGCAGCCGGTGATGGCGGATTACCTCGAGCGCGACGAGCCGGCCCCGATTCGTCAGCCGAACGCCGTGGTAGGGCTCGTGCTCGACCAGGCCGAGCGCGGTCAGCTTCCGAAGCATCCCGGAGACTGCGGCGGGCGTCACCTCGAGCCGAGACGCCAATGCCGTTGTCGACGCCGTTCCGTCGCGCAGCTCGAGCATGTAGACGGCCTTGACGTAGTCCTCGACGGCCGCTGTCACCGGCGGCTCCGCGGTTATGGCTCGTTCCCGTTCCATCATTGGAGCTGATCTAAGCAGGCTTAATATATCTTCTTGGTATCATGTATTTCTCTTTCAGCTTACCTTGAAGGATCGACCAAGGGATCGTCGACGATGAGCAAGCTGACCCGACGGCGGGCGCTTTGCCTGTTGGGCGGCCCGGTCCTTGCCGGTGCCGGGCTCGGCTTCGTCCGCGAGGCGGCCGGCGAGGACCACGTGGACATGGCCGGTATGACTCACGGCCATACCCAGCACGCGCACGACGGAGCCGGGCATGCAGGCTTTGCCGGCCCGGGGGTCGTCGATCCCGCCGTCAACGGGTTCGACCCGAGCGCGATGGTCCGGGACTTCGACTGGGGAAAGACGCGACGACTGGCGAGCGGGCGCGTCCTCCGCGAATGGGAGCTCGTCGCGGTCGACAAGGAGTTTCAGGTCGCGCCCGGTGTCTCGTACGCGGGCTGGGCCTACAACGGGCGCATTCCCGGACCGACGTTACGCGCCCGCGAGGGCGAGCTGCTGCGGGTCCGGTTCGCGAACGCGTCGGCCCACCCGCACACCATCCACTTCCACGGCATCCATCCGGCCTTCATGGACGGCATCCCCGGGATCGGCGCCGGGCTGATCGGGACGGGCGGCAGCACGGTGTACGAGTTCGACGCCCATCCGTTCGGGCTCCACCTGTACCACTGCCACGCCGGCCCGCTGGCCGCCCACATCGCCAAGGGCCTGTACGGCGCGTTCATCGTCGATCCCAAGCGTGGGCGGCCCGATGCCGACGAGCTGGTGATGGTGATGAACGGTTTCGACACGAACTTCGACCAAGCGAACGAGATCTACGCCGTCAATACCGTCGGCTTCCACTACCTCTATCGGCCTGTGGTCGTGAAACGCGGTGCGCCGGTCCGGATCTACCTCGTCAACATCCTCGAGTTCGACGCGGTCAACTCGTTCCACATCCACGCGAACTTCTTCCACTACTACCCGACCGGAACGTCGCTGACTCCGGCGGAGTACACCGACACGATCGCGCAGGTGCAGGGTCAGCGCGGCATCCTCGAGCTCGCCTTCCCCCACGAAGGCAAGTACATGTTCCACGCGCACAAGACCGAGTTCGCCGAGCTCGGGTGGATGGGCTTCTTCGACGTCGGGACGTAGCCGATGACGACGGACGAACACGCCGTCGATCGTCCGCCCATCGGCAGGGTTCGGCTCTGGGTCCTCGGGCTCGTCCCGCTTGCCCTCCTTGCCGTCGTGCTCGGGCTCTTCTTCACGCTCGGCGGAACCGGGATCGGTAAGCCCGAAGGCGCTCCGCCGCAGGAGGAGCTCTCGATCGAGCGGACGATCTTGCGGCCGGGCGAGATCGAGCTGCACGTGCGCAACAACGGCCTTGACGAGGTGAATGTCGCGCAGGCGTCGGTGAACGACCGCTACGTCTCCTTCACGGGCGCGACGACGCCGATCGGCCACCTCGACACGGCCGACCTCGTCCTCGCGTACCCGTGGATCGGCAGCGAGGCCTACGAGATCTCGCTGCTCCTCTCGACCGGCACGACCATCAACAGCACCATCGATGCCGCCGTCGAGACTCCGAAGGCGACGTTGAGCTTCTACGGGCTGATGGCCCTGCTGGGCACGTACGTCGGGATCCTTCCGGTGATGCTCGGCCTCCTCTGGCTCCCCTTCTTCCGCGCGGCCGGCTGGCATTGGTTCCGCTTCCTGATGGCGGTCACGGTCGGGCTGCTCCTGTTCCTGGTCGTCGAGGCTGTGCTCGAGGGGATCGAGATCGCGCAGGACTCCGCGCCGGTATTCGGCGGTACTCTCCTCGTCTTCGCGGGTGCGCTTCTCGCCTACCTCGTCCTCAAGGCGGCCGACGCCTACCTGAGCGCGAAGGACCCGGCGCGTTCGACCGGCCCGCGGGGCTTCACGGGCGCCAACGTCGCCCTCCTCGTCTCGATCGGGATCGGACTGCACAACCTGAGCGAGGGACTCGGGATCGGCGCGGCGTACGCGATCGGTGCGGTCGCATTTGGCACGTTCCTCGTCGTCGGCTTCACGATTCAGAACGTCACCGAGGGACTCGCGATCGTCGCTCCGCTCGCGCGAGGCAAGCCGTCGATTGCCCGGTTGGTCGGCCTCGGCCTGATCGCGGGCGCGCCGGCCATCCTCGGCGCCTGGCTCGGCTCGATCGCGTTCAACGCGAGCCTGGCGGCGCTGCTGTTCGGGGTCGCAGCCGGAGCGGTCGTCCAGGTGACGGAGGTGATCTGGCCCGCGATGCGCGACTCGGCAGGCCGTGCCGTCAACTTCCTCTCCGCGGGAGGAATCGCGCTCGGCTTCGGAATCCTCTACGTGACGAGCCTCTTCACCTAGACCGGGGCGAGAAAGCTGACGACCGAAGCGCGGATCCCGGCGACGTCGAGGCCGTGCATCGCGCGGTGCTCCGGGCCGGTGCCGTACCGGCGGAGCTCCTCGTTGGCGGCACCGAGGGCGAGCAGGCGGTGTGGGCGGTCGACCAGCGCTGTCGCGACCTCGGCGGCAGACGTGCCGGCGAGGTAGGGCTCGACGAGGACGACGTCCGTCCCGGCCAGCGCTGCCCGCAGCGCGGCCGCGTCGAACGGACGCACGGTCGAGACGTACGCAATCGTCGCGTCGAGATCGCCGGTGGCGGCGAGCACCTGGTCGAGGGTCGGGCCGACTGCCACGACCAGCGGCGCCGATTCTCCGCCGCGCCGCAACACGACCAGGCCGTCGCCCTCGGTCGGTGTCGTATTCATCTCCTCCGAGAGCCGGACGTAGACGTTGTCGTCGCCCGCCGCGGCCCGGCGCACGTACCGAGTGACCTCGTCCGGATGACCCGGCACGCGAATCGTCCAGCCGGGCAACGAACGCAGCAGCGCGACGTCCGCCGGCGCCTGGTGGGTGCGGCCGGAGCGGGCGCCGTCGTACGAGGCTCCGGTGCTGACCAGAACGGCGCCGACACCCTGGTGCACGAGATCCAGCTTGACCTGCTCGAATGGGCGCTCGACCAGGAACGGCGCGTATGAGTGGACGAACGGACGCAGCCCCTCCAGTGCCAGTCCCGCCGCCACGCCGATCATCAGCTGCTCGCGGATCCCGACGTTGAAGAGACGCGGGTGCGGCCGAAGCTCGCCGGCGCCGATCTCGGCGAGGACGACGGCGACCCGCTGGTCCTCGTCGAGCAGCTCCGCCGCGACGCGGTAGAAGCGGCTCCGCATCGTGGTCACGAGCGCACCTCCGCGACCACGACGTGCGGCCCAACGCCCCCGTTGGATATGAACGCGCGCCCGAGCGCGTCATGGTCGCGCCCGTCGATGCGAACGGCGTTCCACCCCTCGAGCTCGAACCGACGCTCGACGCCGCCGGGCCACCCGTGCGTCGAGGAGTCGTTGTCGACAACGACGACCGTCAGCCGTACGAGCCCGAGCCGCCCCGCCTGCTGCACCGCTTCGAAGTTGCTTCCCTCCTCGAGCTCGGCGTCGCCGACGAGACAGATCACGCGCGGCTCCTGGACGCCGCGCGCGTCCAGCGCCAGCGCGACGCCGACGGCGATCGGCAGCCCGTGCCCGAGCGACCCGCTCGAGATTTCGACGCCCGGGACGAGCAGGCGGTCCGGGTGGTATCCCAGCGAGGAGTCACCGCTCCCGAAACCAGGAAGTGTGGTCATCGGGATGAACCCCTTTGCCGCGAGCACGGCGTAGTACGCGGCCGGGCCGTGTCCCTTGGAGAGGAGGAAGCGGTCTCGATCAGGATCGTCCGGATCGTTCGGGTCGACGCGGAGGACACGGTCGTACAGCACCCACAGCACGTCGAGCGTGGAGAACGAGCTGCCGTCGTGCTTTTCGTCGCCCGTGAGCAGCGTCAGCAGACGCGGAAGATCCTCGTAGCCGAGAGCGGTCGAGATCACCATTCCCGCAGCGTAGAACTTCAACTAATGTTTAAGTCAAGTGGTGCACGAGCTGACGATCGGCGAGCTGTGCGCGCGCAGCGGAGTCTCTGCGTCCGCTCTCCGCTTCTACGAGCGGCAGGGGCTGATCGAGTCCCGCCGGACGGAGGGCAACCAACGTCGGTATCCGGGCGTCACTCTCCGCCGCGTCGCGCTGATCCAGGCCGGAAAGTCAGCGGGCATCCCGCTGCAGCGAATCCGAGCAGCGCTCAGAACCCTGCCCGCCGGAAGGCAGCCGACCAAGCGGGATTGGGAACGTCTCTCACGCTCATGGCGGGAACAACTGGACGCGCGGATCACGACCCTCGAGGCGATCCGAGGCCGGCTGACGACGTGCATCGGCTGCGGCTGCCTGTCGCTGAAGACGTGCGGACTGCTCAACCCGGGCGACGAGGCCGCGGCGGCCGGGCCCGGCGCGCACTACTTCATCCGCTGAAACTGGTTCATGCGATGACAACGCCGAGCAGGAACGCGCGCTGCTCGGCCAGCATCTCGCGCGCGATGACCAGCCGCTGGATCTCGTTCGTGCCCTCGTAGATCTGCGTGATCTTCGCGTCGCGCATCATGCGCTCGACGGGGTACTCCTTGATGTAGCCGTAGCCGCCGAGGATCTGCACCGCTTCCGTCGTCACCTCCATCGCGACGTCCGTGCAGTACAGCTTCGCCATCGCCGACGCCTTGGTCAGCTCGTCGTCAGAGGCGCCTTCATCGACCATTCGTCCGAACCGGTAGAGCAGCCCGCGCGCCGCTTCGCACGTCGTCTCCATGTCGGCGAGCTTCGCCGCGATCAGCTGGTGCTGAGCTATCGGCTTGCCCATCGTCTCGCGCGTCTTCGCGTACTCGAGGGCGTAGTCGGTCGCTCCCTGCGCGAGGCCGAGACCCTGAGCAGCGACGCCGGGGCGCGAGCGATCGAGGATCCGCATCGCGATCTTGAACCCCTCTCCCTCCTGACCGAGCAGGTTGTCGGCCGGAACGCGGCAGTGGTCGAAGACCAGCTCGCCGGTCGTCGACCCAGAGATCCCCAGCTTCGGCTCCAGCCGTGCGACCTCGAACCCCGGCGAGTCCGACTCGACCAGGAATGCCGAGATGCCCGAGTGACCCGCCTCGGGATCGGTCTTGGCGAAGACGGTGTACAGATTCGCGACGGCGGCATTCGTGATGAACCGCTTGCCCCCGTCGAGGACATATTCATCGCCGTCGAGCCGCGCGGTCGTGCGCATCGCCGCCGAGTCCGAGCCGGAGCCGGCCTCGCTCAACGCGTACGCGCACAGCCATTCGCCGGAGGCGAGCCGGGGCAGATAGCGCTCCTGCTGCTCGCGGGTCCCGGCGAGCTTCAGCCCCAGCGAGCCGAGCTCCTGGACGGCCAGGATCAGGCCGCTTGTCGCGCAGACCTTCGAGACCTCCTCGATCGCGACAAGCCCCATCAGCGTGCCGGTGCCGGTCCCGCCCCACTCCTCGTCGAAGAACAGTCCCAACAGCCCGTGCTCGCGGAAGAGCTCGACCACGTCCCATGGAAACTCGTGGCTCTCGTCGATCTCCGCCGCCCGCGGCGCGATGCGCTCGCGCGCCAGCGAGCGAACGAGCTCCCGGAGCTCGCGCTGCTCGTCGCTGAGCGCGTCCCAGGGCACGGCCTGAGTCTAGACCGCACTAGAGTCCACGCCCGTGATCCTCGAGAACGGCGTCGTCCGCACCATGGACCCGTCCCTGCCAGCCACCCGCGCGCTGGCGATCGCCGGCGACCGGATCGCCGGCGGCGTCGGAACCCACGAGACCGCCCTCGCAAGCCCCGACGTGGTCGACCTCGGCGGCAGGTGCGCGATCCCGGGGCTGACCGACTCTCACGTCCACTTCCCGAGCTGGTCGGTCGCCCGTCGGCTGATCCGCCTCGAAGACGCGACGTCGGCCGAGGACGCAGCCGTGCGCCTGAAGCCCGGGCTGGAGAACCTCGCGCCCGGTCGCTGGCTCCGCGCGCAGGGATTCCGAGAGGCGGAGTGGCCGGCGCCGCCGACCCGCGCAGCCCTCGACACCGTGACCGGAGATGTTCCCGCTGCGCTCGTCTCGAAGGACTACCACGCGATCTGGCTCAACTCGGCGGCGATCGCCCGGACGGTCGGCGACCTTCGCGCCTACGACATCCCCGGCGGGGTCGTCGAGGTCGACGGTCGCGACGAGCCGACCGGAGTGCTCCGAGAAGAGTCGGCGTGGCACTTCAAGGAGGATCACCTCGAATACGAGGACGACGAGTATCTCGAGGCCATGCGCAACGGGCTGAAGGTCGCCTCGTCGCGCGGCCTGACCGCGATCCACGACAAGGACGGATGGCTGCGGTCGATCCCCCGGCTCTGGCAGGAGCTCGAGCACGAGGACGCACTGCCGGTTCGGGTATGGCAGTCGATCCCGCACGATCAGCTCGACGGGGTCGCTGCGGCGGGCCTTTCCTCCAGGCTCGGCAGCGACCGCCTGCGGCTCGGCTGCCTCAAGGTGTTCATGGACGGCACGCTCGGCTCGCAGACCGCCCTGATGACCGACGGCACCGGCGTCGAAATCACCACCCGCGAGGAGCTGGCCGAGATCCTGCGCCGGGCCGCCTACGCGCGCTGGCCGGTCGCGGTGCACGCGATCGGCGACCGCGCGAACCAGCGTGCCCTCGACGCCTTCGAGGAGACCCGGGCCGAGTGGCAGCCGCTGGGCCTGCGGCACCGCGTTGAGCACGCCCAGTGCCTCAGCGCCGAGGACGTCGGCCGCTTCGCCGAGCTCGGCCTGACCGCCTCGGTTCAGTTCAGCCACGCGCCGTCGGACGAAGAGCTGGCGAAGAGGTTCTGGGCTGACCACCTCGACGGCACCTATTCCTTCCGCGACCTGCTCGACGCCGGCACCCGACTCGTCAACGGCTCCGACGCGCCGATCGAGGAGCTCGACCCCTGGGGCGGGCTCTGCGCCGGCGTCCTCGGCCACTGGCGTCCCGACCAGCGCGTCGGCGTCGAGGAAGCGCTGAACGCCGCGACGGTCGCTCCGGCGTGGCAGACCTACGACGAGCGCCGCCGGGGAAAGCTCTTGCCTGGCTACCTGGCCGACCTGGTCGTCCTCGACCGCGACCCGTTCGCGATTCCGAGCGAAGAGCTGCCCGAGGTGCAGGTGGTGGCAACGATGGTCGGCGGCCGCTGGACGCACAATCCCCCCCCGTGGTGAGGATCGCCGGCCGGAACTGGCTGCAGGTCGAGGAATACCTGGCACACGACGACCGAGTGGTGTTGCCGGTCGGCTCGACCGAGCAGCACGCTTATCTGTCGCTCGCGACCGACTCGATCCTGGCCCAGCGCGTCGCGGTCGAGGCGGCCGAGCCGCTCGGCGTGCTCGTCCTGCCGGCGATGCCGTTCGGGGTCGCTCCCGGCTTCGCCGCCTTCCCGGGGACCGTGTCGCTGTCGACGGAGACGCTCGTCGCGGTTGTGTCGGAGGTGCTCGACACGCTCTAGGGGTTTCCCCGCGTTACTAGGCTTCCAGGAGCCAGCCGAGCCAGCGCTTGCCCTGCTTCGTCCTGGGTCGCGGCGGGAGCTCCGCGTCCGCGAGGATCGCCGACGGGACGTCCCACGTCAGCCAGCGCGCGAGAGCCGGATCCCCCACCCGGTCCGCCGCCTCTGCCATTCCGACCTCGCGCACCGACGCGTGGTGCGCGTCGCTGGCGAGCAGGTGCGCGAGCCCGGCGCGGAGCAGGTACCGGCCGCAGTCATGGGCCCTCCGGCCGATCCGGCCGTCGACCGAGGCTGCCGTGACCTGGACGAGTACGCCCGCCTCGACGAGCTCGATGAGCTGCTCTGGGTGCGCGGCCACCTCCGCGTTCCGCTCAGGGTGCGCGAGCACCGGCGTGAAGCCCTGGTCGAGAAGCGAGAAGAGGAGATCCGGAAGGATGCGCGGCCAGCCGTAGTACGGCGTCTCGACCAGGAGATACCGGGTGCCGCCGAGCCCGAAGCGGCGGAGCTCTTCGGCCGGCAGGCGCGTCACCCACGCAAGCGCGATCTCGCCGCCCGACCTGACGTCGAGCGGGATGCCGGCGAGCTCCAGTTCAGCCCTGAGCTCGGCGAGCCGAGCCTCCATCAAGTCGGCGTCGGTTGGCCAGTCGTCCCGGACGTGCGGCGTGCCGGCGATCGTGACGATCCCGTCGCGAACGGCGGCCCGCGCGATGTCGAGGCTGTCGTCCAGCGTCCTCGCTCCATCGTCGATCCCCGGCAGGATGTGGGAATGCAGGTCGATCATGGCTCTACAATCTGAACATGGCCCTTCGCACCATGAAGCCCGTCCACGACGCGACGTGTGCGGTTGCGTGCTCGGCCGACATCATCGGCTCGAAGTGGACGGCGCTGCTCGTGCACGACATGTCCGAAGGGCCGCGTCGCTTCTCCGAGCTCGAGCACGCCTGCCCGGGCATCAGCCCACGGACGCTCTCTGAACGGCTCCGCTGGCTGGAGGAGGAGGGTGTCGTCGTCCGGCGCAGCTACGCCGAGACGCCGCCGCGCGTCGAGTACGAGCTGACCCCCAAAGGTCTCGGACTCCTGCCGGTGATCGAGGAGATGCGGCGGTTCGGCCGCGACTGGCTCGTCCAGGACCCGCACCACCGACACGATTAGCCCGCGGCAGCAACGGGCCGAGCCCGCTGCCGCCGCGATGAGAAAGGCGAGCATCTAAGCCAGTCCGGTCAGCTCGCCGAACAGCTCCCGTGCTACTGCAACGCCGAGAGGGATGTGCTCGACCA
>JBKOVQ010000069.1:0-4351 GCA_046723985.1 Actinomycetota bacterium
TCGAGCGCGGCGCCACCGACGCGGACATCAAGAAGCGGTTCCGATCGCTGGCGCGCGAGCTCCACCCCGACGTCTCCGAGGACCCGAACGCCGAAGAGCGGTTCAAGGAGGTGGTCGAGGCCTACGAGGTGCTCTCGAACCCCGAGCGCCGCGAGCTGTACGACCGGTTCGGTCATGCCGGACTGCGCAGCGGAGGCTTCACGCCCACCAGCTTCGATTTCGACACGCTCGGAGATCTTTTCTCCGCCTTCTTCGGCGACGACCTGTTCGGGGTCGGCGGTCGGCCACGCGCAGCTGCCCGCGGCGCCGACGTCGCCGCCGAGGTGGTCATCGATCTCGTCGACTCGGCGCACGGCGTCGAGCGCGAGGTCCCGTTCCGCGTCGCCGTCGCCTGCGACGTCTGCGGGGGCAGCGGTGCTGAGGCCGGCACCGAGCCGGTCCGCTGCCCGACCTGCGGCGGCGCCGGCCGACTCCAGCAGGTGTCGAGCACGGTGTTCGGCCAGTTCGTCCGCACCCAGACGTGTGGGCGCTGCGGCGGAACCGGCGCGGTGATCGAGCACCCCTGCTCGACCTGCGGCGGCGACGGGCGCGTCGTCGAAGAGCGAACGCTGTCGGTCGAGATCCCGGCCGGGATCCACGACGGCCAGCGCATCCGCCTCGGCGGCGAGGGCCATGCGGGTGCGCCCGGCGGCCCCGCGGGCGACCTGTACGTTCTCGTCCGCGTCCGTCCGGACCCCCGCTTCGTCCGCGAGGGACACGACCTGATCTCCCAGGTCGACCTGACGATCACCCAGGCAGCGCTCGGCGCGAAGGTCACCGTGCCGACGATCGACGGCGACGCCGAGCTGGAGTTCGAGCCTGGTGTGCAGCCCGGCGACGTCCGGGTGATTCCGGGCGCCGGCATGCCCGTCCTCCAGGGCCGCGGCCGCGGCGACCACCGCCTGCTGCTCAACGTCGTCGTCCCGCGGCGCTTGACGGACGAGCAGCGGCGCCTGCTCGGTGAGTTCGAGCGGAGCGCCGACGAGGAGACCTACCGCCGCGACGACGACGAAGGGTTCTTCGACAAGCTGAAGAGCGCGTTCCGTTGACGCAGCCCGCGCCGGTCGTCGGCCGCTCCCGAGAGACCGCACTGTCGATCGTCGTCCCGGAGGCCGAAGCTCCCACGCTCGCCTTCCGCACGCGCTTTCTCGAGCGGACGGTTGCCGGGCGGATCCTCGCACACGTCACGCTCCTTCACCCGTTCGTGGATGCGGACGCGGTCGACGCGGAGCTTCTCGCCGCGCTGCGTGCGCTCTACGCTTCCGCGGCGCCGTTCTCGTTCACGCTTGCGCGCGTTGCGACATTCGATGCCCACGTCTGGCTGGCGCCCGAGCCGCGGGAGCGCTTCGTCGAGCTGATCGAGCTCACCTGCTCGCGGTTTCCGGAGTGTCCGCCGTACGGCGACGTGTTCGCCGGTTCCGACCCCGTGCCGCACCTGACGATCGGCGAAGGCGACAACGTCGAGGCCCTTCGCGACGAGGCCGGGCGTGCCTTCGGAGGCTCCTTGCCACTTGACTGCAGGGCGGACTCGGTCACGCTCTTGGAGGAGCACGCGGACGGGACGTGGTCGGCGAGCGCTGCGTTTCTCCTGGGTGGTCGGTGACGGCTCTACGCCGCGTCTCGGTGGCCGTCCCGCCCGCCGATGTCGAGCCGGCTCGGGCGATCATGCTCGAGCTCTTCCCCGAGGGGTTCGAGGAGCGCGACTCGCCCGACGGGGTCGAGCTCGCCGCGTACACCGACGCGCGTGGGGAGGAGCGGCTCTGGTCGGCTTTCGGCGGCACCCGCTCGACCGACGTCGAGGAGGGCTGGGAGGATCGCTGGCGGGCGTTCCACAGGCCGGTGCGGATCGGGCCGCTCTGGGTCGGTCCGCCGTGGGAACGGCCCGACGGAGACGCAGTTCCGGTGGTGATCGACCCCGGCCGGGCGTTCGGTACCGGCGCGCACGCGACCACGCGCCTTTGCCTGGAGCTGCTGATCGAGCTCCCGCGCGGCAGCCTCCTCGACGCCGGTTGCGGCTCCGGGGTGCTCTCGATCGCGGCGGCGAAGCTCGGGTTCGGGCCGGTGTACGCGCTCGATCTCGATCCACAGGCGATCGAATCGACGGAGCGGAACGCGGCCGCGAACAGTGTTGCCGTAGAGGCCCGGCTGGCCGACGCAGAGCTCGATCCGCTGCCGGCCACCGACGCCGCCGTCGTCAACGTCGCTCTGGAGATCGACTCGTCGATCGCGACGCGGCTCGCGTCCGGGCACGTGGTCACCTCCGGCTACCTCGCGGCCGAGTCGCCGGAGATCCCCGGCTACCGCCGCTCCGACAGACGCGAGGCGGAAGGCTGGGCCGCAGACCTGCACGTGCGGACGGAGTAAGGTCCGCGGCCATGGCGACGTTCTCGGTCGACTTTCTCGGCTGCAAGGTGTCGCACGCGGACGTGCAGGCCGTTCGCGAACGCCTGCTCTCGGACGGGCACGAGGAGCGACGGGGCGGCGACGTCGCCGTCCTGAACACGTGTTGCGTCACCCATGAGGCGCTGCGGAAGTCCCGGCACGCCGCCTCGCGCGCCGCCCGCGCGCACCGGCGCGTATACGTCACCGGTTGCGGCGCGAACCTCTCGCCGGACGCGTTCGCGGGTCTGCCCGACAACGTCACGGTCGTGGCCCGGAGGAGCGAGGAGACGCCCGAGGCCGTGGCCGGCGATGTGGGCGCGATCGGGTGCGTTCAGGCGGACGCGCGTCTCGATCGCGTCCGGGCGTTCGTGAAGGTGCAGGACGGGTGCAGCTTCTCCTGCAACTTCTGCGTGATCCCGCTCGTGCGCGGCGGGTCTCGGAGCCGTCGCGCCGACGCCGTGCTCGCGGAGGTGCGCCGTCGCGTGCGTCAGGGGCATCGGGAGATCGTTCTCACAGGGATCAACCTCGGCTGCTACCGGGACCGGGAGGCGGGGTACAACCTGCCGCGTCTGATCCGGGAGGCGGGCGCGACGCCGGGGCTCGCCCGGCTGCGGCTCTCTTCGATCGAGGTCAATCACCTGACCAAGCAGCTTGTCGCCGCGCTCCGCGAGACGCCGACCGTGTCGCGTCACCTGCACGTGCCGCTCCAGTCAGGCGACGACGACGTGCTCCGATCGATGGGGCGGCGGTACGACGCGGCCACCTACCTTCGTCGGGTCGCGCTGGCGGACGGATTCAACCTGACCACCGACGTGATCGTCGGCTTTCCCGGCGAGGACGAGGCCGCTTTCGCGCGCACGGTCGAGGTCGTGCGCGCGTCCGGAGCGACGAAGGTGCACGTCTTCCCGTATTCGCCGCGGCCGGGAACGGTCACCGCCGGCGACGACACCGTTCCGAAGCAGGTGAAGCGCGAGCGGAGTAAGCGACTTCGCGAGCTCTCCGACGAGGCCTGCCGGCGGCGTTGGCGTGGGAAGATCGGCGCCGAGGACGTCGTCCTCGTCGACCGGCCCGGTCGTGGCTACGGCGACGACTACTCGCCCTGGCTCGTCGATGCACCTGTGGGCGACCTCGTCTGCGTTCGCGCCCGCGCGGTCACCGAGGAAGGGATCCTCGCGGCATGAGCGTCCCGGACTGCATCTTCTGCAAGATCCACCGGGGCGAGCTGCCGGCGACGATCGTCAACCGGGCCAACGGCCTGTTTGCGATCGAGGACGTCAACCCGAAGGCGGACGTGCACGTGCTGGTCGTCCCGGAGCGGCACATCGAGACATTCCGGGAGATCGGCGAGCTTCCGGCCGACGAGGCGAAGCGGATGCTGGACTTCGTCGCCGAGACCGCCACGGTGGCCGGCTTGGACGAGTACCGGCTGATGATCTTCTGCGGTGCCGGGGCCGGCCAGACCGTCTTCCACCTGCACTGGCACCTGCTAGGCGGGCAATTCCGAGGGATGCCGGCATGAGCGTCGTTCGCCTTCGGCTCTCTCCAGTGGGGGAAACCTTGTTTCCCCCACGAACCCCCTTCTTTCACAGGCCGACTCTGTCGGGGAACCTCCCGGTTCCCCTGGGACCCCTCCCCGCTCGTCGGTCGAGGTTCGACCGATGAGCCTGATCGTGCGCCTCGAGGACGACCTGACGACCGCGATGAAGGAGCGGGACGCGTCGCGGCGGGACGCCTTGCGGCTCATCCTGTCGAGCCTGCGATCGGCGGAGAAGGAGCTCCAGCGGCCGCTGCACGACGACGAGGAGCTCCAGGTGCTCCAGCGCGAGCGGAAGCGGCGCTTGGAGTCGATCGAGGCGTTCGAGGTCGCGGGCCGAGCGGAGCAGGCGGCGAAGGAGCAGTCCGAGCTGGAGGTCCTCGAGGAGTTCATGCC
>JBKOVQ010000036.1:0-14749 GCA_046723985.1 Actinomycetota bacterium
AGCCGGTGTAAACGGGAATCAGGCATAGCTCTTCCTTTCGAGGTCTTCGACCATGCGAAGACGTTTTACGTAGCGCTCGCCGCCGTCGAAGCCGGCGGCAAGAAACGTGCGAACGAGGTCGGCGGCCAACTCGGCGCCCACGACCTCGGACCCGAGGCACAGCACGTTCATGTCGTCGTGCTCCACCCCCTGGTGCGCGGAGTAAACATCGTGGCAGACGGCGGCGCGGATGCCGTCGAGCTTGCACGCCGCCACGGAGGCGCCGACGCCGGAGCCACAGATCAGCACGCCGCGCTCCGCCTCGCCTGCGCGAATCGACTCGCCGACTTCGCGGGCCTTCGCCGGATAGTCGATCCGGACCGATGGGTTATCGGTGCCAAGGTCGACCGCCTCGTGCCCGAGGACGGTCAGCTCCTCGAGCACGCGCTCGCGGAGCTTTACGCCGCGGTGGTCGAACGCGACCGCCACCCTCATGTGACAAGCCTAGCGACCGGCTGCTTCGCGCCTGCGGAGCGCGTCGGTGCTCAGGCGCTGGTAGAAGAACCCACCGAGGAGCAGCACTCCGGTTGCCGCCGAGCTGGAACAGCCCCAGCACCACCAACGACGCTGCGCAGAGCGCGCCCGCCACGGCGTAGAGCCGCAGCAGCAGTCCTCCTCCGAAGACGATTGCCGAGGCGCAGGCGCCGAGGACGACACGCGCTCCCTCGCCGATCTGGCCGCGGTTCACGGCCAACGCGAAGATAGAGCGTGACCGGAGGCGGCGGAGCCTCGACACCGGCGAACACGAGGGACTCGGACGCCTTCGATACCGTGGACGCGGCTCCCTCGACGAGGCGTCTCAGCCTGGTGAGCTCGCTTTCGATACGCGCGAATAACGCCGCAGCACACGTCTACGAGCGACGCCGGCCGAGGGGCAGCGGTTACGTTACGAGTCGATGGACGACGTTCAGCTCTGGCGCGAGCTCGGTCAGCAGTTCCGGGTCGACTCGGTCCGCTGCGCAGCCGTGGCGAAGTCGGGCCATCCGACCTCCGGCATGTCCGGTGCCGACCTGATGGCGGTTCTGCTGGCCAAATACCTGCAGTACGACTTCGATGCGCCGGACACGCCGACGAACGACCGCCTCGTCTTCTCGAAGGGCCACGCGTCCACTCTCCTGTACGCGATGTTCCGCGCCGCCGGCGCGATCTCGGACGATGAGCTCCTCACCTACCGGCAGCTGGACTCGAGGCTCGAAGGCCACCCGACGCCGTTGATCCCGTGGGTGGACGTCGCGACCGGCTCGCTCGGCCAGGGATTGCCGATCGGCGTTGGCATGGCGATCGCCGGGAAGCACCTCGACCGCCTGCCGTACCGGGTTTGGGTGCTCTGCGGCGACAGCGAATCGGCCGAGGGCTCGATCTGGGAGGCGTTCCAGCACGCGTCCCACTACGGGCTCGACAACCTGACCGCGATCTTCGACGTCAACCGGCTCGGGCAGCGCGGCCCGACGATGGACGAGTGGCAGCTCGACCACTACCGGGCGCGCGCCGAGGCGTTCGGCTGGCACGTGATCGAGATCGACGGCCACGACGTCGAGGAGATCGACGCGGCGTACACCGAGGCTGTCGCCACCACCGGCCGTCCGGCGGTCGTCCTCGCCCGCACCGTCAAGGGGAAGGGCGTGAAGGCAGTCGAGAACCAGGAGGGCTGGCATGGAAAGCCGCTCGACGATCCCGACGCCGCGATCGAAGAGCTGGGCGGCCTGCGCAACCTCACGATCGACGTGGCAAAGCCGCCCGCGGGCGAGCCGCACCGGTTCGAGACCGGTGCGCTGGAGCTCCCGCGCTACGAGCTCGGTTCCGGGGTGGCGACACGAAAGGCGTACGGCGAGGCGCTGGCCGCCGTCGGGTCCGCCCGCAGTGACGTGGTCGCCGTCGACGGCGAGGTCTCGAACTCGACGTTCGCGGAGATCTTCAAGGCGGCGCACCCCGAACGCTTCTTCGAGATGTACATCGCCGAGCAGCAGATGGCGGCGGCGGCGGTTGGCCTCCAGGCCCGCGGCTACCGAGTCTTCGCCTCGTCGTTCGCCGCCTTCCACTCGCGGGCCTACGACTTCGTCCGGATGGCAGCGATCTCGCGTGCGACCATCTCCCTGTCGGGCTCGCACGCCGGCATCTCGATCGGCGAGGACGGCCCGTCGCAGATGGCGCTCGAGGACATCGCTGCGCTGCGCGCCGTACACAGCTCGACCGTGCTCCACCCCTGCGACGGCAACCAGACCGCCCGCCTGGTCGCAGCGATGGCCGATCTGAACGGGATCTCGTACATCCGTACGCTCCGACCGAACACGCCGGTGATCTACGACGCGGACGAGGAGTTCCCCATCGGTGGCAGCCGGGTGGTTCGCGACGGCTCGGACGTGACGCTCGTCGGGTGCGGGATCACCGTCCACGAGGCGCTGGAGGCGGCCGAGGCGCTGGCCGGCGACGGGATCGAGGCGCGGGTGATCGACTGCTACTCGCTGAAGCCGATCGACGGCGGGACGCTGGCGACGGCGGCGACGGAGACAGGCCGGATCGTCACGGTCGAGGACCACTGGCCCGAGGGCGGCCTCGGCGAAGCGGTGCTCGGAGCGCTGGCCGAGCGTGGTGTCTCCGCCCGCGTGACCCGGCTGGCGGTCACGGAGATGCCGCGGTCGGGCAAGCCGGACGAGCTGCTCGCGCGGTACGGGATCGACGCGGTCGCGATTGCGAACGCGGCCCGGTCGCTGGTACGAAGCTAGCTGTCTAGCCTGTACGGCGGCATGGCCGTCGTGATCGGAACCAACCTGCGGAAGGAGCTCGCCGGCGGACTCCTCTTCGAGGGGGTCTCCTTCAAGGTCGAGCGCCGCGAGCGCCTCTCCCTCTCCGGCCCGAACGGCGCCGGGAAGACGACGCTGCTCCGGATGCTAGCCGGGGAGACCGGGATCGACGGCGGGCAGCTCGTCCTCGACAAGGGCACGCGCGTGGCGCTCCACGATCAGCGGCCGCCGCTCGAGCTCGCCCTGTCGCTGCGCGAGTACGCGCTCTCCGGCGCCCGCGAGCTGATCGCGCTCGAGGAGGAACTACGGCGGCTCGAGTCGGCGATGGCGGCGGGCGACCACGGTGAGGCGACGATGCCGCTACGCGGAGGCGCAGGCGCGGCTCGAGCACGCGGGCGGCTACGCCTGGCGCGAGAACTCGCTGGCCGCGCTGCGGGGCCTCGGCTTCGACGACGACCAGCTCGACCGGCGGCTGGAAACGTTCTCGGGAGGCGAGCTCACGCGCGCATCCCTCGCGCGCGCGCTGGCCGGCGATCCCGACCTGCTGCTCCTGGACGAGCCGACCAACCACCTCGACGTCGAGCGGCTCGAGTGGCTGGAAAGAACGCTGGTCGGGATGGACGCGGCGGTGGTGCTCGTCGCCCACGACCGCTGGTTCCTCGAAGCGGTGACGACGGCAGTGCTCGCGCTCGACGCGGGCCGTTCGACGTACTTCCCAGGCGAGTGGCACGTCTGGCGGCGGGAGAAGGCGGCTCGGGCGCTCGATGCCTCGAAGTCGATCGAGCGCTACAACGCCGACATCGCCCGGCTCCAACGGTTCGTCGATCGCTTCCGCTACAAGAAGTCGAAGGCGAAGCAGGCCCAGGCGAAGCTCACCCACATCGGGCGGCTCCGGAAGGAGAAGGCCGTCGCCTCGGACGAGCTCGCGCTCCTCACCCGACGCTCGCGGCGGCTCGGATTCGAGTTCCTGAACCCGCCGCGGAGCGGTCGGACCGTGGTCGAGGCCGAGGGACTTTCGTTGTCCGCCGGGGACAAGCACCTGCTCGACGACGTGTCGCCGGCGGTCGAGCGCGGCGAGCACGTGGCGCTGGTCGGGCCGAACGGCTCCGGGAAGACGACGCTGATCGAGACGCTGCTCGGGCGGCGAGAGCCGGACTCGGGGACGGTTCGGCTCGGGCACGGCGTCGTTCCCGCGTACTTCTCGCAGCACGAGGCGGAGCTGGACGAGCGCGGCTCGGTCCTCGAGTGCGTCCAGTCGATGACCGGGCTCCGCCGGCCGGAGGCGCAGAACCTGCTCGGCCGGTTCCTGTTCTCGGGCTGGGAGTCGCACGAGAAGCCGGTTTCGGTGTTGTCCGGCGGCGAGCGCCGGAGGCTCGCGCTGGCGATCGTGGTCGCGTCTGGCGCAAACTTCCTCGTCCTCGACGAGCCGACGAACCACCTCGATCTGGAGAGCCGCGAGGCCCTGGAAGCGGCACTCGAGAACTTCCCGGCCACGGTGCTGCTCGTGTCGCACGACCGCGCCCTGCTCGACGCTGTTGCGGAGCGGACGCTCGCGATCGAGGACGGCGCGATTCGGAGCTACGAGGGCGGCTGGGCCGACTACGTCCGCAGTAGCCCTCTGTGGACAAAGAGTCGCGCTCTTGACCCAGTTCCGGTCTCGGGGACTGGGTTGGAAACATCACGAAGACCGCCACGGTCGGAACGGTCGCGGCCGCCCAGGCCACAGCCCCAGCGTGCGAGCGAGCTGGAGCGCATCGAGGTCGAGATCGCGCAGCAGGAGGAGGCGGTCGCGGATCTCGAGCGGCGCCTCGCGGACGACTGGAGCGACGTGGAGCTCCTCACCGCCCACCGGGCGGCACGCGACGAGCTCCAGTCAATGCTCGACCGCTGGGAGACGCTGTTCGAGGAAGCGCACGCCTCGTCCTAGGGACAATCCGCAAGGGACTGTCCACCCTTCAGGCTCAGACGCTTAGTAGGCTCGCCGGGTGAGCGAGACGCGCGACTTCCTCCGGTCGATTGGCCTGCCGGCCGGCGACGCGCACGACCTGCCGACCTCGGAGAAGCGGTTTCCGGACGGGGCCCACTACCGCGTCGAGATCCCGAGCACCGAAGGGCCGCGGTGCCTGGAAGCCGTACTCGAGGAGGCGGGTCAGCTGGACGTGCGGATCCACCGGATCTCGCAAGGGAGCGGCGTCTTCATGCTCACCGATGCCGAGTTGGACGAGACGGCCCGGCTCGCCGCCGCCGCGCGCGTCGAGGTCAGCCTGTTCGCCCGCCCGAACGCCGCCTGGGGGACCTCGGCGATGGCCCGCTCGGCGGCAGGCGCCGTCGTCGCGCCCGTCGCCCACGGCCAGGAGCAGGTCGTCGCCGGCCTGGACGATGCCCGCCGTGCCGCCGACCACGGCTTCCGCAGCGTCCTGATCGCAGACGTCGGGCTCATTGCCGTCTTCGACCAGGCGCGGCAGGCCGGCTTCCTCCCCGCGGACATGCAGGCGAAGATCTCGGTGATGCTGCCGGCGGCGAACCCGGCGGCCGCCCGAGTCCTCGAACAGCTCGGCGCGAACACGATCAACCTCCCCACAGATCTCACGCTCGCCCAGATCGCGGCGATCCGCGCGGCGGTCGACGTCCCGCTGGACGTCTACGTCGAGGCGCCGGACAACGTCGGCGGCTTCGTCCGCCACCACGAGATTCCGGAGCTGATCCGCGTCGCCGCTCCGGTGTACGTCAAGTTCGGCCTGCGGAACGCGCCCGACGTCTACCCCGCCGGAACGCACCTCGACTCGACGACGATTGCCCTCTCCCGCGAGCGCGTCCGCCGCGCCCGGCTGGGCATGGAGCTGCTCGCCCGCTCGGGGTACGAGCCCGTGACCTCCGAGCTCGCCGCCGACGGCCTCGCCGTCCCCGTGCCGTGATCGTCCGCCTTCTAGGGTTAGGCGGCCTCGAACGTCGCGATCAGCGCGTCCGCGACCACCTTCAGGGGGCGGCCCGCAAGCTGCGACGCCCGCCGCAGCCGCTCAAAGGCATCCTGCTCCGTCAGCCCCTCCTTCGCCATCAGGAGCCCCTTCGCCCGCTCGATCGACTTGCGCGCGGCGAGCGCCTCGGACAGCGACTCCGCCTCCTCGCGCAGCGCGGCGAGCTCGTCGTGGCGGGCACGGGCAGTCCTGATAGCCGGCAGGAGATCGGCCTCGCGGAACGGCTTCACCAGGTACCCGAACACGCCGGCCTCCACCGCCCGGGAGACGAGCTCGTCTTGGCCATAGGCGGTCAGCATCACGATCGGGATCGGACGCTCCTCGAGGATCCGGCGGGCAGCGTCGATCCCGTCGAGCCGGGGCATCTTCACGTCGAGGATCGCCAGCTCGGCCTCGGTCGACGTCGCGAGCTCGACCGCCTCGATCCCGTCCTTGGCCTCGGCGCACACCTCGAAGCCGGCGTTCTCGAGCAGCTCGCGCAGGTCCAGTCTGATGATCGTCTCGTCTTCCGCGATCAGAATCCGCACCCAGCGAGTCTAGTTCGGCAGCTCGAGGGTGCCGAAGGCGTGACGGTTCGTCCACAGCCTCAGGCTGCTACGCCGGAAAGATGACCTCGGCGCGGAGCCCGCCGCGATCCTCGAGCGACAGCGTTCCGCCGAGCTCGTCGCGCACGAGCGCCTCGACGATCGAGAGGCCCGTCCCCTGCGGCGCGCCGTCGATTCCGCCGCCGTCGTCCGCGATCGCGAGCACGACGTCGCCGTTCCGCTCGGCGAGCTCAATGCGCACGGAGCGGCCGCCGTGCTCGAGCGCGTTCTGGAAAAGTTCGGAGAAGACGAGGGCGAGCGCGGTCGCACGGTTCCCGGCGAGCGGGACCGGCGCGAGCGACGAGGCCACGTGCCTGTCCCCCGCGAGGCCCTGCACCAGCATCGCCCGCAGCCGCTCGAGCAGTTCGCCGAGATCGACGCTCTCGTCGCGGCGCTCGGTGAGCACCTCGTGGACGGCTGCGATCGCCAGGATCCGGTTGACCGAGTCATCGAGCGCGCGCCGCGCGTCGACCTGGTCACCGCGCGCCTGGAGCCGCAGCAGCGAGGCAACCGTCTGGAGGTTGTTCTTCACCCGGTGGTGGATCTCCTGGGCGAGCACGCCGCGCATGACCGCGCGGCCGTGCTCCAACGCGACCGCAGCATGGTGGGCGATCGAGGCGAGGAGCTGGCGTTCCTCGTCGGTGAAGGGCGAGTCGCGGTCGGCGACCAGCTCGCCGATCTGCCGGCGCTTCCAACGCAGCGGCGTCCGGATCGCGAACTCGCCGGCCCTGCCTTCGGGCCAGGCGATCTTCCCGTCCTCGAGGACAAGGGCGGCACCGGTCGCGCCCACGGCGTCCATCGTCGTCTTGACGATCGCCTCCAGCGACTCCTCGAGGTAGAGCGACTCGGAGACCGCCTCGGAGATCCGCGCCAGCGCCTCGAGCTCGTCCACCCGCCGTTGCGCCTGAGCGTAGAGCTTTGCGTGCTCGATCGACTGGGCCACCTGCGCGGCGATCGCGAGCAGCAGGTCGATCTCTGCCTCCGAGAACTCGCGCGGCGCGCGTGTGCGCACATTCAGCGCACCTTCCAGCTTCTCGCGCGCGACGATCGGGACGGCGAGGATCGACTCGTACTCCTCCTCGCGCAGGTTCGGGAACGGCTTGAACCGCGGGTCGAGGTGCGCCTGCGCAGGGATCATCACCGGCTGCCGCTGCTCGGCGGCGACGCCCGTGATCCCCTCGCCCGGGCGCATCCTCGGGCGGCGGGTCATCTCCTCGACCGACGTCCCGTGCGTCGCGCGCAGGACGAGCTCGTCGGCGCGCTCGTCGTAGAGGTAGACGAAGCAGGCGTCGGTGCCGAGGGCCTCCGCGACGTTGGTCGCGACCAGCTCGAGCACCTCCTGGAGGTCGAGCGTCGAGTTGACCGCGGCGATCGTCTCGGTCAGGAGGCGCAGATGCCGCGCAGAGACGTCCACCGAGCGATTGTAGGCGGCGCGTTGCGCGGCGGAGGAATCCCGGCGCGCCCGCGGAAGTCGCGGTCCAGGTGCTTAACCGAATCTTTACGGATCCCGTTATTTTCGCTCGCAACCGGGGAATAGCGTTCGCACGGTGAGCTCTGCAGCAGCAGCGCTCGATCTGACCTCGACCACGGGGTATCTGGTGGCGGATGCCCGCGGTCGCGTGATCGGCCGGGTCGAGGCGCCGATGTACGGCACCTCCCCGGACGTCCCAGACGCGCTCGCCGTGCGCTCCGGCTTCCTGCGGCGCCGCCGGCTCGTCCCGGCGGACGCGATCAGCGCGATCGACGGTCGCAGCGGCGTGATCGGCCTGCACCTCGTGCGCGAGTCGATCCAGAGCTTCGGCTAATCGGGTTGCGGGCCGCGCCCGCCAGGTCGGTCGCGGCGATGAACGGCAACCCCTTCGCCTCGAAAGTGCCACGCACTTTCGGGGTCCCAACGACCGCGAGCTGCGGATGAGCGCAGCTCGCAGTCGGCCGTCAGTCAGCCTCGCCGCCGCAGGCTGGCGAGGCGTTGCTCCTATCTTAGAACGTTCGGCGCGGCAGCGCAGTTTTCCTCTCTCTACAGCGCATGGAGGTACCGCTCCACCTCCCACTCGGTGAGCTGGACGCGGTACTCGTCCCACTCCTTCCGCTTGATCTCGATGTAGCGGTCGAAGATGTGCGGACCGAGCGCCTTCCGGGCGAGCTCGGATCCGGCCAGCTCGTCGATCGCCTCGCCGAGTGTCTCCGGCAGCGCGACGATGCCCCGCTCGCGGCGCTGCTCAGCCGTCAGGTGGTAGAGGTTGGTCTCCATCGGATCGGGAAGCTCGTAGCCCTTCTCGATCCCCTCGAGGCCGGCGTGCAGCAGCACGGCGAAGGTCAGGTACGGGTTGCAGGCCGGGTCCGGACAGCGGATCTCGGCCCGGGTCGCCTGCTCGGAGCCCGGCTTGTACAGCGGGATCCGGATCAGCGCCGAGCGGTTGCGCTGCGACCAGGCGACGTAGACCGGCGCCTCGTAACCGGGGACGAGCCGCTTGTACGAGTTCACCCACTGCGCGAACACGGCGGCTATCTCGCGCGCGTGCCGGAGCTGGCCGGCGATGAACGCCTTGCCTACCTCGGAGAGATGCCACTTGTCGGCCTCGTCGAAGAACGCGTTCCGCCCGTCCGTGAATAGGGACTGGTGCGTGTGCATCCCGGAGCCGTTCTCGCCGAAGATCGGCTTCGGCATGAAGGTCGCGTAGACGCCGTTCTTGGCGGCGATCTCCTTGACCACGAGCCGGTAGGTGAGCGTGTAGTCGGCCATGTCGAGCGCGCTCGCGAACCGCATGTCGATCTCGTGCTGCGAAGGCCCGACCTCGTGGTGGTGGTACTCGATCGGGATGCCGACCTTCTCGAGCGCCTGGATCGTCTCGTTCCGCAGCTCGGTCGCGGCGTCCTGGGTCGTCATCGCGAAGTACCCGCCCTCGTCGAGGGTCTCGGTGCCGTTCGAATCCCTGAAAAGGAAGTACTCGAGCTCGGGGCCGACGTTGAAGGTGTCGAACCCGAGCCCCTCCATCCGCTCGAGTGCGCGCCGGAGGACGTAGCGCGGGTCGCCCTCGTAGGGCTCGCCGCTCGGGGTGACCACGTCGCAGATCATCCGCCCGACCTTCGACTCCCCCGAACGCCACGGCATGACGACGAACGTGTCGGGATCGGGGATTGCGACCATGTCCGACTCCTCGATCGCGTTGAAACCGGTAATCGACGAGCCGTCGAAGCCCATCCCGTCGTCGAGCGCGCCCTCGAACTCGTCGGGGGTGATCGCGAAGCTCTTCAGGTGACCTTCGAGGTCGGTGAACCAGAGGAGCATCGACTCGATCCCATCCGTCTTGCACTTCGCCAGGACAGCCGCGCGGGCCTCCTCGCTCGACGTCGCCCGGTTCTTCGACTGCACTTGCTGCGCCATCTACTCCCTCCCAGCTCGGTTAGCCGACCAAATGAAAATCGCCCCGGACGCAGGCGAATAACCCGCGGCCGAGGCGACATCGCCTGTCGGACGGCCGAAGCATAGCGCAGTAGGCTGTCGCCGTGAATCCGGAACTCGAGGCCGCAGAGCTGGGGGCGTACGCCGATGCCTTTCGTGCGTCGCCCGAGCTCTGCGAGGTCGTCGAGATCGACGGAGCCACCTGCCTGGCGCTGCGGCGGATCCCCGAACGGTTCTTCTGCCGGGTCATGGGCCTCACCTCCACGGCCCCGCTCGACACGATCGCGGCCTTCTTCGGCGACACGCCGTGGTGGATCTCGGACTCGCACGGGCTCGGCGACGAGCTGGCGGAACGGGGCTTCGTGCGCGACTACGGCTGGATGAAGTTCTCGCGGGGGGTCGGACCGCGGCAGGCACGGAGCGACCTCGCCGTGGCCACGATCGGCCCGGAACGGTGCGACGACTTCGCGACCGTCGTCGCAGGGGGCTTCGGGATGCCCGAATGGTCGAAGCCGCTCGCGGCGAACATCGTCGGGCGGCCGGGGTGGTCGTGCTACGTCGCGTACGAGGGCGACGCTCCCGCCGGCGCCGGCGCTCTCCACGTGCACGAGCGGATCGGCTGGCTTGGCTTCGGTGCGACGCTGTCACAGTTCCGTGGGCGCGGTGCCCAGAGCGCGATCCTCGCCGCCCGGATCGAGGAGGCGCGCCGCCTCGGTTGCGCCGCGGTCACCACCGAGACCGGCGCGCTCGAGGAGGGGCGGCCGTCGAGCTCGTACCGGAACATCGTCCGGGCAGGTTTCCGGGAGGTGGGAGTCCGGGAAAACTACCGGGCCCCGTGACTCGGACCGTTGCCCTGATCACGGCGGCGCTCGTCGCCGCCGCCACTACCTCTGCGGCCGCGTCGACGCCGCCGGTCACCCGGTCGACGGCGGCGGCCCGCACGCCGCTCCAGATCGGGGCGGTCGTGCCCGAGCTGCTCGATCCGAACCTCCAGGAGTCGACTATCGCGCTGATGGAGCGCGCGAACCTCGCGGACGCCGCCCGGGTGACGGTCACCTGGCAGCGAAGCGAGACGGCGATGGACGAGGGCCTGCTCTCAGACCTGCGGAACGGCGTCGCCATGGCACGGGCCGCCGGCAGCGACGTGTACCTCGACGCCTATCCAGCCGACAGCTCACAGACACCGAGGACGACGACCGCACAAACGCGGTTCGCCACGTGGCTCGCGGGCGTCGTCAAGGGGATCCCTGGGCTGAAGCACGTGATCGTCGGCAACGAGCCGAACCTGAACCTGTTCTGGTCGCCGCAGTTCGGCCCAGGGGGACAGGACACAGCCGCGGTCGGCTACGAGCGCCTGCTCGCCCGCACGTACGACGCCGTCAAACGCGTGGCGCCGCGGGTCGAGATCGTCGGCGGCACGCTCGCTCACTCCGGCACGAACAGGCAGGGAACCGGGCGTGACACGCACTCGCCGTCCCGGTTCATCCTCGACATGGGCGCTGCCTACCGGGCGTCGCACCGGACGAAGCCGATCATGGACGCGTTCTCGTATCACCCGTACATGGAGCGGGCCGACCTGCCGCCGACCTTCCGCCACAACCCGCTGGCGAACCCGATGACGATCGCGGACTACGGGAAGCTGATCTCGACGCTCCAGCGAGCGTTCGGCGGAACCAAGCAGAAGGGCCAGACCCTGCCCCTCGTCTACGACGAGTTCGGCGTCGAGGCGAAGATCCCGGCGGCACACGCCTCGCTGTACAGCGGCAGCGAGCCGGCAACGACCCATCCGGTCAGCGAGGCGACGCAGGCGCGCTACTACGCCGACGGAATGCATCTCGCAGCTTGCCAGCCGACGGTGCGTACCTTCATGGTCTTCCGCCTGATCGACAGTCCCTTCCTCTCGAGCTTCCAGTCCGGCGTCTATTACGCCGACCGCCAGACGCCGAAGTCGAGCCGGGCGGCGGTCGCCGCGGCCGCCAAGCGCTACCGGTCGAGAACGGTGGCAGGCTGCGCCGCGCTGCTCGCGCCCAGGCCGCTCGTCGACTGGAGGCGCCGCGTTCTCACGTGCGACGCCGACTGTGCGTACACGGAGACCTTCCGGCGTCTCGGCTCGTCGAGACCCGTGGCGACCGTGCGCGGAACCGGGATCGCCGCAGTCCCGACCCGGCTCGCAGCCGCGAAGCTGAAGGCGGGCCGGTACCGGATCACGCTTCGGGTGACGGCGACCGCCTACAAGGCAAACGCGTTCGTCTCCAAGAGCCCGGTCTTCGGCGGCTAGCCGGCTCGTGCCCCGAACGGGGCGCGGCAGGCCGCTTTTTCGCGCCGCCGGGCTTTGCCCGGCGGCTGCGGACTAACCGGCCCTCAGCGGCAGCGGCGCGACCATCGTCACGCTGACGCCGCGGTACTCGTAGCCGAGGGCCTCGTTGACGGCGCGCATCGCCGCTTGTGCTGCTGTGTCCAGGTGATCACCTCGCGGTAGCCGTTTCCGCCGCCCAAGCCATGAGTCCGACAAGCCCGCGATCCCGCTGCCGGCGAGGCGCCCGTCCAGCTCGGCGAGCAGATAGAGGTGCTCCGGGTGCACCCGCGCGCGCTCGCGGAAGGGCTCGACCGTTCCCGCCGACTCGTGCGGGACGACGGCGCGACGCACGTGCAGCCACGCCTCGACGTCCTCGTCGCTCTCCACCGGGCGGACGGCGATCATCCCGACCGCTTCAGCTTCCCGTGCCTCTTGGCGTAGACCTCGCCGCGCCGGAACACCCACAACCCGAGCGGGATCGCGACCACGCCGATCACGAGCAGCGGCCAGATGTCACCCCACACGGCGGCGGGCGTCGCCCCCTCGAGGATCGCCGCCCGGATGCCGCGGAGCGCGTAGGTCGCCGGCGAGATCGTCGAGATCACCTGCATCCACTGCGGCAGCACGGACACGGGGTAGTAGACGCCGGAGACGACGAGCATGATCCCCTGCGCCATGAAGCCGAGCTGCGTCCCCTTTTCCGGCGAGATCAGCGGCAGGACGGCGGTCATCATCCCGATCCCGACGAACGACACTGACGCAATGCCGAGCAGGAGCAGCGCTGTTCCGAAGTTCGCGTCCGGCATGTGGAGCCCGAACATCGCCGCGACCACGGCGAAGATCAGCGTCGCGCGCACGATCCCGTACGCGATCGCGAACAGCCCCATGCCGATCAGGTGCACCGGACGTGACAGCGGCGCCATGAACGTGTACTCGATCGTCCCCTCCCAGCGTTCCCATGCGACCGTCTCGGTGAGGATCTCGAAGATGATCCCGAGGTACGCCCAGATCACCGCGCCGATCAGGAGCACGGTGGTGAGGCGGTCCTGCTCGTCCGGCGGCAGCCCCGCGGCCTTCGAGATGAAGACGATCGAGAGGGTGTTCGCGATCGTCCAGACGAAGAACGCGAGCTCCCACATCGCGTACCGCTTGACCAGGTACCAGTTCCGCTCGACCACACCGAGCAGACCGATCAGCTCGTGACGCGCCCGGGCGGCCATGGCAGTCATACGCCCACCTCCTCTTCCTCTTCGTCCCACTCGTCCTCGAACGTGCGACCGGTGGCGGCGAAGAACGCCTCCTCCAACGTCTCGACGCCGTGCCGGCACCTGATGTCCTCCGCCGGCTCCAGGCAGAGGAGCTGACCGTCGTCGAGGATCCCGATCCGCTCAGCGAGGATCTCCGCCTCGGCGAGGTCGTGGGTGCAGAGCAGGATCGTCGTGTCATGGATCGCCCGCACCTCGCGGATGAAGTTCTGCACCTCGAGCTTCGAGCGCGGGTCGAGACCGGTCGTCGGCTCGTCGAGCAGGAGCAGCACCGGCGAGGTGAGCAGCGCCCGGGCGAGCGCGACCTTCTGCTGCGTCCCGCGCGAGAGATGCTCCATCGCGTGCGTGCGGCGCGAGATCGGGAACCCGACCCGGTCGAGGATGACGGGGATCTTCTCGCGGGTCTCCCGCGGGGTCAGGCCGTAGAACCGCGCCGCGTAGGCGAGGTTCTCGGTCGCAGACATCTTCTTGAAGAACGACGCCTCCACGGAGACGCGGTTGACCATCGTGCGGACCGCCCGGGTCTCGGAGATGTCGTGGCCGAAGATCCGCGCGCTGCCGCCGTCCGGCAGGAGCAGCGTCGAGAGCAGCCGGACGAGCGTCGACTTCCCGGAACCGTTCTGGCCCAGGATCGCGATGCACTCGCCGCGACCGATCTCGAAGGTGAGCCCTCGTAAGGCGTCGACGCGGGTGCGCTTGCGCCCGTCCTTCCGGACGAACTCCTTGCGCAGGTTGTGGACTTCAACGGCTTTCATCGGTTGCTCCCCAGGCTCGAAACAGGACACGGACGCAACACCACCGGCCACCCGGCGGCGCGCGGGACGACGTGTCAGCCGAAGAGCAACATCGAGTCGCCGAGGCTAGCAGACGTCTCGGCGGGCGCGCAAACGCGGCGAGGCCGAGGACCTACAGGTGCCGGTCTGGGTCTCTTCGCTTCATCGAGCAGCGCCTCCTGATCGACCGGCGCGCATCCTAGCGGTCCGCCGCATCCCGTTTGACCGCGTCCGCCAATACTTCTATTGTTGAAGCGCGTCGCCGCCGAAGGCGGCGCGGAGAAGGCGATGGCGCCTCAGGACTCGTGGAGTCCTGGGGCTTTTTTTGTTGGTCCGACGACGGCATGGAGATCAGAGCGATGCAGCCCGACGACTGGCCCGCAGTGCGGGAAATCTACGAGCAGGGGATCGCCACCAAGCAGGCGACCTTCGAGACGGCCGCGCCGTCTTGGGCGGAATGGGACGCGGGCCACCTCGTCGACCTCCGCCTGGTCGCAGAGGAGGACGGCGAGGTGATCGGCTGGGCGGCGCTGTCGCCGGTCTCTCGCCGCGCCTGCTACGCCGGCGTCGCGGAAGACAGCGTCTACGTCGACGAGAAAGCCCGCGTCCGGGGGGTCGGCAGCGCCCTGCTCACCGGACTCCTGACCGATGCGGACGAGGCGGGCTTCTGGAC
>JBKOVQ010000156.1:0-10224 GCA_046723985.1 Actinomycetota bacterium
GCTGGAGGGAACCCGGTCGCAGCCCGTAGCGTCGGCGTCCCGGTCGCGTTCACCAAGATCACGCTTTTCGTGATGACCTCGACGACGGCCGCGCTGCTCGGCGTCATGACCGCGCTCTCCCTGCGCTCCGTTCAGGCGGGACAGGGGATCGGAAACGAGTTCCGCTACATCATCGCCGCCGTCGTGGGCGGCTGTTTACTCACCGGCGGGTACGGCTCCGTGATCGGCGCGTCCATCGGCGCGCTCATCATGGGCATGGCCGAGATCGGGATTCCCTTCTCGGGCTGGAACAGTGACTGGCGGTTTCTCTTCCTCGGGATCATCCTCGTGCTCGCCGTGCTCCTCAACACGACGATCCGCAAGCGCGCGGAGGAAGCGAGACGACGGTGACGGCGCCGGCGGATGCCCCGCTCTTCGAGATTCGGAACGTCAGCAAGTACTTTGGGAACGTCATGGCGCTCAAGGACGTGTCGGCGAACGTCCGAGCCGGCGAGGTTACGTGCATCCTCGGCGACAACGGGGCCGGCAAGTCCACGCTGATCAAGATCCTGTCCGGCGTTCACCGGCAAGACGAGGGCTCGGTGCTCATCGACGGCCAGGAGGTGCACTTCTCTTCGCCGCGTGAGGCGCGCGGCAGAGGCATCGCGACCGTCTACCAGGACCTGGCCATGGCGCCCCTCATGTCGATTTGGCGCAACTTCTTTCTGGGCTCCGAGCCTACGAGGGGCTGGGGGCCCTTGCGCCGCTTCGATGTCGCCTTTGCCAAGAAGACGGCACGCCACCAGCTCGCCGAGATGGGAATCGAGGTCCGCGATCCGGACCAGCCCGTCGGAACACTGTCAGGAGGCGAGCGGCAGGCGGTCGCGATCGCCCGAGCGATCTATTTCGGGGCCGAGGTTCTCATTCTCGACGAGCCGACTTCAGCGCTGGGCGTCAAGCAGGCTGGCGTCGTCCTGCGTTACATCGTCCAGGCGCGCGACCGCGGGGTCGGGGTGATCTTCATCACCCACAATCCGCATCACGCGTTCCCGGTCGGGGACCACTTCGTCCTGCTCAACCGCGGCCGCGTCATGGGCGACCACCAGAAAGGCGAGGTCTCCCGCGAGGGTCTCGTGCGCGAAATGGCAGGCGGGGCCGAGCTCGATGCGTTGACGCACGAGCTCGAAGGGCTCACCGGCGCCGAATGACCGGCGAGATCAACGTTCTGACCGTCGGCCGCGTGGGAGTGGACCTGTACGCCGAGGAGCCGAATGCGAGCTTCCTCGAGGCCCGCCGGTTCCAGAAGTCCGTCGGCGGAAGCCCGACCAACGTCGCGGTCGCCGCCGCCCGCCTCGGCCGGCGAGCCGCGGTGTTCACCAAGGTCGGCGACGACAGCCTCGGCGTGTACGTGCGGCACGCGCTCGCCGAGGAGTTCGGCGTCGACACGAGGTTCGTGGGCATCGACCGGGATCTTCAGACGCCGATCGTGCTGGCCGTGATGGATCCGCCGGACGATCCGGAGTTCGTCTTCTACCGGCGGCCCCGGGCCCCGGACTCGACGATACGGATCGACGAGATCGATCTGGACGTCGTCCGCTCCGTGCCGGTTCTCTGGATCAGCGCGGGCGCCCTCGCCGTCGAGCCGTCTCGGTCGACGACTCGTGCGGTGCTCCGCGAGCGCTCTCGTCGCCGACACACGATCTTGGATCTCGACTACCGACCTTCCTTCTGGGACTCGGAGCGCGACGCGAGCGCTGAGATCGGGGCGACCGTCGACGCGGCGACGGTCGTCGTCGGCAATCGCGCTGAGTGCCGGGTCGCGCTCGGCACGAGCGAGCCCGACGCCGCGGCCTCCGCCCTCCTCGACCGCGGCGTTGAGCTCGCGATCGTCAAGCTCGGCGGAGACGGCGTCCTCGTCGCGACTCCGGACCAGCGGACACTGACACCTCCGGTGGAGGTCGAGGTCGTGTCCGGGCTGGGCGCGGGCGACGCGTTCGGAGGGGCCCTCTGCCACGGGCTGCTCGCCGGCTGGCCGCCCGTCGAGGTGGTCGAGTTCGCAAACGCGGCTGGTGCGCTCGTCGCCTCCCGGCTCCTCTGCGCAGACGCGATGCCGACCGAGCCTGAGGTCCGAGAGCTGTTGGAGCGGAACGGTGCGCGCACCTGAGCTCCACCTCCCCTCCGGGACCGCGAGCTCCGACCGCGACCCTGTCGTCGTGACGCCGGAGAGTGCGGGCTGGGAGTTGTGCGGGCTGCGCGTGATCCGCATCGGCACGGGCGAGACGCGCACGCTCCCGACCGGACAGGACGAGGTTGCAGTGCTGCCCCTCTCCGGAGGGCCTGTGAGCGTCGAAACCGGTGGCCGGACGTTCGCGCTCGAGGGCCGGCAGTCGGTCTTCGCCCGCGTCACGGACTGGGCGTATGTCCCGAGGGACTCCGAGATCCGCCTCTCGAGCGAAGGCGGCGCCGAGCTGGCCCTCGCGTCCGCGCGGGCGACGAGACGGCTCGAGCCCGCTTACGTGGAGGCCGACGAGGTCGAAGTCGAGATCCGCGGCGCGGGTCCCGCGACTCGACAGGTGACCAACTTCCTGACGCCCGAGGCCTTCCAAGGGGCCGACAAGCTCATCTGCTGCGAGCTCCTGACACCGGACGGCAACTGGTCGTCGTATCCGCCGCACAAGCACGACGACACCGAGGGGAGCCCGGTCTGGAACGAGGAGATCTACTACTTCCGGATCGGACGCGCCGGAACGCTCGACTACGCGCCCGAGGGCTACGGGTTGCACCGCACGTACACGCACGACGGCTCGATCGACGCGACCGTCACCGTCCGGGACGGCGATGCCTTCCTCGTTCCCCGCGGGTACCACGGCCCGTGCGTCGCGGCGCCCGGATACCCGATGTACTACCTGAACGTCATGGCCGGGCCGGAGCCCGGCCGGCGCATGGAGTTCGTCGACGATCGTCTGCATGCATGGATCCGCGAGACGTGGGAGACGGCTGCGCCGGACCCGAGATGCCCCCTGACGAGCGCGAAAGGACCGACGTGGAGCACCTAAGGCTCACAACGGCGCAGGCGATCATGCGGTTTCTCGTCGCCCAGCGGACGGTGATCGACGGTCGCGAGGCCCCGCTCTTCCCGGGCGTCTTCGCGATCTTCGGGCACGGCAACGTGCTCGGCTTGGGAGACGCGCTCTACGAAGCACGCGCCGACCTGCCGCTCTACCGGGGCCAGAACGAGCAGGGGATGGCGCTTGCAGCGGTCGCGTTCGCCAAGGCGACCCGGCGACGCCAGATCATGATCGCAACCTCGTCGATCGGACCCGGTGCGACGAACATGGTCACCGCGGCGGCAGCGGCAATGGCGAACCGCCTGCCGCTGCTCATCCTCTCGGGCGACACCTTCCAGAGCCGGATTCCGGATCCGGTGCTCCAGCAGGTCGAGCACTTCGGCTCGCCGTCGACGACGGTCAACGACGCTTTCCGGGCTGTGACCCGGTACTGGGACCGCATCGTGACGCCCGAGCAGGTGGCTCACAGCCTCCCCGATGCGATCGACACGATGCTCGACCCGGCGGACTGCGGCCCGGCGTTCATCGGTCTCCCGCAGGACGTCCAGGCCGAGGCGTGGGAGTACCCCGTGAGCCTGTTCGAGCCCCGTGTCAACGAGCTGCGACGGCCGCGTCCGGACCACCGTCAGCTCGGGGAGGCCGCCGCCGCCCTCCGCGGTGCAAGCCGCCCCCTCCTCGTCGCAGGCGGAGGGGTTCACTACTCGCTGGCCGAGGAGGAGCTCCGCGGGTTCGCGACGCGCCACGGCGTTCCCGTCGTCGAGACGATGGCCGGGAAGGCATGCCTGACCGCGGACGACCCCTCGTGGGTGGGGCCGATCGGCGTCACCGGCTGCGAGCAGGCGAACCGGCTCGCCGCGGAGGCTGACGTCGTGCTGGCGGTCGGCACTCGACTCCAGGACTTCACGACGGGCTCGTGGACGGTTTTCGCCGAATACGCGGCGATCGTCGGCCTCAACGTCGCCCGCTTCGACGCTGGCAAGCACTCGTCCCACCCGCTCGTGGCCGATGCCCGTGAGGGCCTGGCGGAGCTCTCCGCCGTGCTCGGCGACTGGCAGATCTCTCAGGCGTGGCAGGCGCAGGCGCGGGCCGAGCGGGAAGCGTTCCAGGCGTTCGTCGCCGAGCGCACGGCCACGCCGGGAGACGGCGTCGTCCCGACGTACGCGCACGTCGTCGGCGCGATCAACCGGCTCGCCGGCCCAGATGACCTCGCGTTGACGTCAGCCGGCGGTCTCCCCGGCGAGATGAACGTGAACTGGCTCTCAAAGGGCGTGAGCACGTTCGACTGCGAGTATGGCTACTCGACCATGGGGTACGAGATTGCCGGCGCGTGGGGCGCTCGGATGGCGCGCGCGGCCGGAGAGGTGATCGCGTTCGTCGGCGACGGCTCCTACCTCATGCTGAACTCGGAGCTCTACAGCGCGAACCTCGTCGGGCACAAGCTGATCGTTGTGCTCTGCGACAACGGAGGCTATGCCGTCATCCATCGCCTTCAGGTCGGAGAGGGCGGAGCCCCGTACGGAAACATGCTCGAGGACGTCCGGTCCGGGTACGCGCCGATCGACTGGGTCTCGCACGCCCGCTCGCTCGGCTGCCTCGCCGAGGAGGTTCAGGACATCGCCGGGCTCGAGGGGGCGTTCGAACGTGCTCGGCTTGCCGATCGCACGACGGTGATCGCGATCCGGACCGCACCCCACGACTGGACGCCGGGAGGCGCTTTCTGGGAGGTCGGGGTGCCGGAGACGACTCCGCGCACGGACGTCTCTGCGGCGCGCGAGCGGATACTCGAGGGCAAGCGCCGCCAGCGCGTCGCCCGGTGACCGCTCCGATCCGCGTCGGCCTCCTCGGCGTTGGGCGCATCGGCAGGCTTCACGCGCGCCTGATCGCGCGGGAGGTGCAAGGGCTCGCCCTGGAATGTGTGTACGACGTCGACGGGGACGCCGCCCGGGTCGTGGGCAGCGAGCTCGGAGCCGAGATCGCGCACTCCGCCGAGGATCTGATGCAGGATGAGTCAGTCGACGCGGTCGCGATCTGTACGAGCACCGACTCCCACGTCGACCTCCTCGTCATCGCCGCGGCGGTCGGACGGCCCGTCTTCCTCGAGAAGCCGGTATCCCTCCAGCTCGGCGAGATCGACCGCGCACTCCTGGCTGCCGAGCGTACCGGGATCTTCTTGCAAGTCGGCTTCAATCGACGCTTCGACCCGGCCCACGCGTCCGTCCGTGAAGCCGTCGTGGCCGGATCCGTCGGGGACGTCCACGTCGTCCGCATCACGAGCCGGGACCCCGCCCCTCCCCCGCTCGAGTACATTCGCGTCTCCGGCGGCATCTTCCTCGACCAGACCGTGCACGACTTCGACATGGCGCGCTTCCTCACAGGCGCGGAGGTCGACGAGGTCTACGCCCTCGGAGAGGTGCGCTCGGAGCCCGAGATCGGCGAAGCCGGCGACCTCGACACCGCCGTCGTGGTGCTGCGGCACTCGAACCACGCGCTCACCGTCATCGACAACAGCCGCCGGGCCGCGTACGGCTTCGACCAACGCGTGGAGGCGTTCGGCTCCGCGGGAATGGCCGCGTCGCACAACCCGCTCGCGCACACGGGCAGCCTGACGAGGGCCTCGGGGACGAAGACACAACCCCTGCCTCACTTCTTCCTCGAGCGATACGTCCCGAGCTACCTCGCGCAGTGGTCCGCCTTCGAGCGCGCCGTTCGGGCAGGCGATCCGCCGCCCGTCACCGGTCGGGACGGACGCGCCGCACTCGTCCTCGGGCTCGCCGCCTGGCGCTCGGTGCGCGAGCGCCGGCCCGTGAGCACATCCGAGATCGGCTGACGTGCATGCGCGTCCTCGTCACCGGGGCTGCCGGGTTCGTCGGATCGAATGTCGTCCACGAGGCCGCCGAGCTCGAGCTGGAGGTCGTCGGGTTAGCGCGCTCGCGTCCGTCGCGGCCGGACCCGCGATGCGACTGGGTGAGCTGCGACCTCCTCGACGCCCGCGCGACACGGGCTGCTGTGCTCGACGCCGGGCCGGCTGCGATCATGCACACGGCGATTCTCAACGACTTCTCCCGGATCTACGCCGATCGGAGGCTCGCGTGGGAGTCTTACGTGGGCGTCACCCGCACGCTGGCAGACGCGGCGAACGAACTCGGCGCCCAGCTCGTTACCGTCTCCACGGACTGGGTGTTCGACGGCACGGAGGGCGGTTACGACGAAGCGTCCCCTCCAAACCCGGTCAACCTCTACGGCGTGCTGAAGACGATGAGCGAGCTCGTCACGCTCGAGCGCGCTCGACGCGGCACTGTCACCCGGATCGCCGGCGTGTTCGGAACGCATCGCGCGAGCCCGGAGCTGCCGCGGCGACAGGACGTCGGCTTCGGGTATTTCGTCTCTTCGCTCGTCGACGCGCTCGAGAGCGGCGAGCCGTTCACCGTCTGGGAGAGCGACGAGATCAACATGCGCGCGACGCCGAGCCTCGCGAGCCACTCCGCGCGGCTGATGCTGGAGCTCTGCCGCCTGGGCCTCACCGGCATATACCACTGCGTCTGCGCGGAAGCGGTCACGCGCATGGAGCTCGCGCGCGCCAGCGCGGAGACGTTCGAGCTCGACGCCGCGCTGCTCCGGGTCGGGCCGCCGCAGCCTGAGGCGCTCCCGCCCGCTCCCATCCCGCGCGACACGAGCCTCCAGGCGCACGACACGGCCGTCGCGCTGGGCGTGTCGCTGGCGTCGGTGCGCGAGCTTCTCGAGCTGTACCGCACCGAGCGGGCTTCGGCGTCAGCGTGAGAGCGCGAGCTCGCCGACCGGCTCCCACGCACCGGTCGCGGCCGAGCGCTCCATCGCCGCGATCACCCTGGCCGCGGACAACGCCTCGCGTAAACCCGGCTCGCGCTGCTCCCCGTCGACGACGGACTCGAGGAACAGCGCCGCCTCGACGACCTTGAGGTCGTCGTAGCCGATCGGCAGACCGGACCCGGGCTGGAACCGGCCATGAGGCTCGTGCCGTGGGCCCATGAGCACACGGGCGTACCCGGCATCTCCCGTCTCGAGCGGCAGGAAGACGGAGAGCTCGTTCATGCGCTCGAAGTCCCACGCAAGCGCTCCGCGGTCTCCGTGCACCTCGAAGGCGTACCGCGCCTGCGGACCGACGGCCACGCGGCTCGCCTCGATCGTGCCGGTCAAGCCGTGCTCGAAGCGGACGATGCTCCGAACGACGTCCTCGTTCTCGACGGGTGCGAGCTCGCCACCCTCGACGACGTCGAAGTGCGTCCCCGCGGCATCCGGCAGGGGTCGCTTTTCCACGACAGTCTGCGTATGTGCGACCACTTCCGCGACCGGCCCGAGGAGGAACTGAGCGAGGTCCACGGCATGCGAGCCGAGGTCTCCGAGAACGCCGAGCCCGGCCCGGTCCCTGAGGAAGCGCCAGGTCAGCGCGCCCTGGGGGCTTGCCGCGTACCCCGCGATCCACTGCGAGCGGAAGTGGTCGACGACGCCGAGCGCGCCGGAGTGGATCAGCCGCCGCGCATGCTGAACGGCCGGAGCCTGCCGGTAATTGAAGCCGACGAGTGAGCGCACCTGCGCCGACTCGACGGCCGCTGCGATCTCGGCCGTCTCCTCGGGAAGCCTGCCTGCGGGCTTTTCGATCCAGATGTGCTTCCCGGCAGCCGCAGCTGCGAGTGCGACGTCGCGGTGGAGGTCGTTAGGGACGGCGATGCTCACGGCCTCGACGTCAGAATCGTCGACGACCGCCTGCCAGACCGAGGTCGAGCGCTCGTAGCCGAGCTCGTCCGCGGCGTGTCGTGCCCGCTCTTCGCTCTCCTCCGCCGCGATCACGAGCCGCGGGACTCCTGCGCAATCGGGGTAGTGGTGCGCGACCCGACGGTAGGCCGCGCTGTGGACCCGACCCATCCATCCGACTCCGACGAGGCCGATGCCGACCGTCCGCGCCACGACGACGAGCAGCCTAACCTCGGACCACGGCCGATGACGACGGCAGTAGGCTCCCTCGTCATGGCGAAGATCGCCGTCGCGGGCAACGTCTCCGTCGACCGCATCGACGGCAAGCCGCCGAGCCCGGGTGGATGTCCGTCGTTCGCTGCGCTGGCGTTTCGCATGCTTGGCCGGGAGGGCCAGATCGTCACCCGATACGCGCCGGCCGACGGCGACCTCTTTCGCCCTGTGCTCTCCACTCTTGGCGTTCCGGTCACGACCCTGCCCGCCCGCTCGACCAACGCGTTCGGCTTCCGCTACGACGGGGAGAATCGGACGATGACAGTCGACGCGATCGGCGAGCCGTGGTCAGCAGCCGACGCCGCAGCGCTCGATCCTGCGGTCGGCTCGATTCACATCGCTCCGCTGTTGCGGAGTGATTTCCCGGCAGAAGCGCTGAACGCGCTCGCAGCGGGCGGCCGGGTCGTCTCGTATGACGGCCAGGGCCTCGTCCGCGTTCCCGCGATCGGGCCACTCGAGGTGGATGCTGCATTCGACCCTTCGCTGCTTCAGGCGATCTCGATCCTCAAGCTCGCGGAAGACGAGGCCGTCGTGATCGCAGGGGGCCCCTTCGAGGAGCGACACGCCCGCGGCCTGGGCGTGCCGGAGATCCTGGTGACCTACGGCTCGGAGGGATGCACGCTGTACATCGGAGGTACGGGGTGCGATGTCCCGGCAGCGTGGCCGGTGCTCGGCGTGCAGAGCACGGGTGCCGGAGACGCGTTTATGGTCGCGTACCTCGCTTCCCGAAGCGACGGTGCGGCGCCGGTCGAATCGGCCGGGCACGCGAGCGAGCTCGTCGCGCGAATGCTCGAGCAGCGCAGGCAGACATCAAACGAGCCGAACTGGTGAAGGAAGAGGGCCCGCCGCAGCGCCGCTCTCAGGTCGCCGGGCTCGACCGCCGCCTGGACTGCAATGGCTCGACAGGTGAGCCGCGCCCAGCGGGCCATGCTCGATTCTGTCTAGCGCACGTAGAAGTCGGCGAACTGCCCGTCTTGTAGTGGCCGGGCAGGCTGCAGATGAGTGCGTAGTGCCCTCGCTTCAGGTTGAGGACGAGAACCCTCGCATTGCCAGCCTTCACGCCGTCGAGCTCGCCGACGACGCCCGACTCGTCGGCGTCGTTGCCCTTGAGCAGGGTGCCGGCGGGCTTGTCGGTCCTGATCACGACGAACTCGTGCTTGATCGTCCGATGTTCGTGACGACGAAGCGGACCTTGACGGCCGGCGCCGCCGTCGGCCACTTCGGCTTGCAGCGGATCTTCGAGACGTTCGGCGTCGTCGTCGCCGCCATCGCGCCCGTGGTCGCCGGCTCGGCGTGGCTGACGCGGCCGACTGTCGCAAACGAGGAATCCCCGCTGAAGGAACAGACAAATCCGCCTTCCGTCCATCAAGTGGACGTTTCCTGGTAGGGCCGAAGAGCGGTACCGGGCGTTCGCGGCGTCCCGATCGGGGAACGAACGGCTCTGGCTGAGACGAGCCCTCGCCGAACGGGCGACCGCGGCCTCAGCGCCGAGGAGCAGCAGCACCTTGAAGCGGCGCTGGCAAAACTGATCGCCGAACCTTCAGCCGAGCACACACTCTCAGAGGCCAGTCGGCTAAAAAGGGGCAAAAGCGCGCGCCATTGGCTCCTAGGGCTTCAATCGAGAGGAGGAACGTATGAGCGTCTGTGATCCGCGCATCTGGTTCATCACGGGGACGACGTCGGGGTTCGGCCGAGCTCTAGTCGATGCTGTTCGGGCGCGCGGTGAAAGTGTCGTTGCCAGTGCGCGGCGCCCTGAAGCATTGGCCGATCTCGCCGGCGATGACGTGCTCGTAGTCAAGCTCGACATCACGCGGCCAGACGAAATCGAACCCGCGTTGGATGCAGGCGTTTCGCGCTTCGGTCGCATCGACGTCGTCGTGAACAACGCCGGGATCGGATTTGTCGGCGCGCTCGAAGAGATGAGCCTCGCCGACCTGCGCTCGGTGATGGAGACGATGTTCTTTGGGCCGGCGGCGCTCACCCGCGCGGTCGTGTCGCGGATGCGGAAGCAGGGATCGGGGAGGATCGTGCAGATCAGCTCGATGGGAGGCCAGGTGACCGCGCCCGGCGACTCCGCGGACTGCGCGGCCACGTTCGCGCTCGAGGGGCTCTCGGAGGCCGTCGCGGCGGAGGTCGCACCTTTCGGGGTGCGAGTCCTGAACGTCGAGCCCGGCTC